>JAMOBI010000022.1:0-66044 GCA_039908105.1 Magnetococcus sp. YQC-9 | reverse complement strand
TGATCTATACCGGAATGGTTGGGCGCCCCAAGCGGGAAACGGCGCATGGGATAATGATTGTTCAGGTGATCAAGGCCTATGCGCAAGGGCGGGTGACACGGGTTACCCGGCACATTTTGAGAGGCTGTGCCGTGGCAGTCGCTGCGGTACTAAAGAATACTGGATGCGCAAAGATCAATATGTCCTTCATTGAAAGACTCAATGCGACATTTCGTGGTGGGTTGGCGACCTTGGTACGCAAGGGACGTGCAATCGCACATACGGAGTCTCGGAGAACAGGAATCAATATCCGCCTTGTCTCGCGGACGTGCAATCGCACATACGGAGTCTCGCTTGTTGGAGCAGGGGATGTATCTCATCGGTTGCACATACAATTTTTGCTATTTTCATGAGTCGTTGCGAGTTTTGGCAACTGCCGACGCCCTCTGCCCGTCACGCCTTCGGCGTCTGCCAGGATGAACCCGACAAGATGATCTACGTGGATGCCGATGCCTGCCCGGTGAAGTCCGAGGTGATGCGGGTTGCAGAACGCCATGGTCTGGTCGTCCACATGGTCAGCAACCAATGGATGCGTCTATCCGCCCATCCCCTGTTGAAGCTCCAGGTGGTCACGGGTGGTCTGGACAAGGCCGATGACTGGATCGTGGAGCGCATCGAGCGGGGGGATATCGCCATCACGGCGGACATTCCCCTGGCCGCCCGCTGTTTGGCCAAGGGTGCGCGGGTCATCGGTCCCACGGGCAAGCCCTTCAATGACGACGGCATCGGCATGGCCCTGGCCATGCGCGATCTCAACGCCCAACTCCGCGATTCCGGAGAGATCCGCGGGGGTGGCCCGCCTTTTGGCAACAAGGAGAGGTCGCGTTTCTTGCAGACTTTAGAAGAGGTGATTCAGGCCATCAAGCGCGGGAAATGAGCTGTCTGCGGTCATTCCGACCCAGCAATCCAGGTTTGTCAGCTCCCCTGTACGCTTGGCAATGCGATTTGATGGCGGCAAAACAACACTCCATGGCGCACTGTGGGCGACTTCTGGCCAACCTGTGGTCAGGATCCTGTTCGAACCAAGCCGCTCCTCCCAGATGAAATCCTCTTGCGCCCTTCACCAGCCGTTGTGCGTGCAGTCATTGCACCTGCAGTACCGTGCCCAGCATTTCCCGCCGAATTGGGCCTTGGACTGGTTGAGAAACCGTGATAGCTTTCTTCGGAAAAAGCCGTCAGTCGCGGCCAAGAGCTCAGCACAACAGCAAAGATGGTTCTTTCAGGTGGACAGGCGCGTATGCAAACCCAAACAACCCGTTCCGAAGCCGTTTACGACCAGCCGTCCATCCCTTCCCCCGAGATGGAGATCCATCTGCTGCGCCAGACCGTGGAGGCCATGCGTGAAAAACTGGAGGAGTTGACGTTTGAAAAACGTCAAGGCATCCAGGATGCCATGGCCACCACCCATGGAGAAATCGCGTTGTTGCAACGTACCGTCTCCGCAGTCCGTGACGAGATGGAAAGCGTTCAGTATGATAAAGCCCGTGCCATCCAAAGCGTGATGGCCGATTTCTCCCTGGAGGTGGACTCTTTCAAGAACGCCATTTGCGCCATGCGGGAGAGTCTGGATGCGTTGCAACTCCAGAAGACCCGCAGCGTGCAGGAGGCGCTTCGGGATGGCCAGATGGAGGCCGGTCAGCTGCACAACACCATCATCGCCCAGCGCGATCAGATGGAGCATCTCCAGTTTGAAAAGGGCCGGGCCGTTCAGGAGGCGGTTCGTACCGGGCAACAAGAGACGGTTCAGCTTCAGGAGACCATCGTCGCCTTGCGGTCACGGATGGAGACGTTGCATTTTGAACACCAGCAGACCATGCAGGAGGCAGAGGCCCGTTTCCAGCAGGAGATGGAACAACTCAGGCAGACCATCGTCGCCATGCGGGAGCAGATGGAGGAGGAGCGCCATCAACATGCGCGTCAGCTGCAAGCCTTGAAATTGCAGGCGGCTCAGGAGGCCCAACAGGGACAGAAAAGCATCTCCGCCCTGCGGGATCAGTTCGACGAGCTGCATCATGACAAGGTTCGCACGCTGCAAGCCCTGGAGTTGAAGTCGGCCCAGGAGGCTCAACAAGCCCAACAGACCATCGTCACCCTGCGAGAGGGGATGGAAAGACTCCGTGACGAACAGCGGCAACGCCTTCACGAAATGGAGGTGCGGATGACCCAGGAAACCGCTCAGTTGCAGGGAACCATCACCGCCTTGCGGGATGGCGCGGACCAGACGCGCGCGGAGTATGAACGGCGGGAGGAAAACATGAGGCGACTCGCCCATGAGGAACAACGGGAATTGCAACGAACCATTCAGGTTCTCAGGGAAAAATTGGAGCGGAAACCATGAGCGTCACCACCCATGATGGCAGGGGTTCTGGCCGGGGAGCGCGGGCAAACTCGGGCATGGATGGTCAAAAGCAGCTGGATCAGATGCAGATTCTGCTCAACATTTCTCGACAGGTGGCCTCCACCGAGACCCTGGACGAAATGTTGAAGACCATTGTCGAGATTGCCACCGAGCAGACCAGCTCGGAGCGCGGCTCCATTTTCTTGAACGATCCCCAGACCGGCGAGCTTTACACCCGTTTCGCCCAGGGCAACATCAGTCGGGAGATCCGTATTCTCAATACGAAAGGGGTGGCCGGACACGTTTTTTCCCACGGGGTTGGCGCCATCATTCACGATGCTTACAGCGATGCACGCTTTGAGCAATCGATCGATCAGGACACCGGATTCAAGACCGAGAGCATCCTGTGCGCGCCGATCCGCACGGCGCGCGGTGAGATCATCGGCGTGATCCAGGTGCTCAACAAACGTGCGGACCGCTATGACGAAGAGGATCTGAAACTGCTGGAGGGGATGACAACCCAGGCCGCCATCACCTTGCACTCTGCCCAGAAACTGGAACGGCTGCGGTTGGAGCGGGACCAGGAGATGGCCTTTTTGGATGTGGTGGCCGACATCACCTCGGAAATCGATATCGATACCTTGTTGCAAAAGGTGATTCGCGAGGCCACCACGATGCTCAAGGCGGATCGGGGGACGCTGTTTCTCAATGACGAAAAGAGCAACGAGCTGTTTTCCCGGATTGCCATCGGCAGTTCCATTGGCGAGATCCGCTTGCCCAACCATGTCGGCATCGCCGGGGCGGTCTTCACCTCGGGCAAAACCATCAATATCCCCTATGCCTATGCCGATCTGCGTTTCAACCCCTCCTTTGACAAGAAAACCGGCTATTTCACCCGTTCCATTCTCTGTGTGCCGGTTGTCAACAAATCCGGCAAGACGATTGGCGTCACCCAGGTGCTGAACAAAAAGGGCGGCACCTTCAACAGCGAGGATGAATCACGCCTCAAGGCCTTTACCGCGCAGGTTTCCATTGGCCTGGAGAATGCCAAGCTGTTCGAAGATGTGCAGAACATGAAGAATTACAATGAGAGCATGCTGGAAAGCATGAGCAATGGCGTCATCACCTTGAACGAGGAGAATGTGATTGTCACCTGCAATGCCGCAGGCCTGCGCATTCTCGGCGTGACCGCCAAACAGATTCTCAAGGTGCCGGCCAAGGAGTTCTTCGTCAATGAAAATGCCTGGATCGTTGACAAGCTGATCAAATTGTCCGAGACGCAAACCTCTGACATCCTGATGGATGTGGACATGGTCTGCACTGGCGGATCCACAGCGGTCAATCTCACCTTCCTGCCCCTGCTCAGCACGGAGAAAAAACAGCTCGGCTCAATGATCCTGGTCGAGGACATCAGCACGGAAAAACGGATGAAATCGACCATGTCCCGTTACATGGATGCCGGCATCGCGGATCAACTCATGGCGGGGGGGGAGGATCTGTTGGGTGGCCGGAGCGTGATGGCCACCATCTTGTTCACGGACATTCGCAGTTTCACCACCTTGACCGAATCCCTGGGTCCACAAGGGACGGTACAGCTGCTCAACGAATATTTCACCATCATGGTGGACTGCATCCAGAAAGAGGGGGGCATGCTGGATAAGTTCATCGGGGATGCCATGATGGCCGGTTTCGGCCTGCCCATCGCCCACGGTGACGATGAAGACCGGGCGATGCGCACCGCCATTGAGATGATCGTGCGCCTGAATGAGTTCAATCGACAGCGGGCGGCCAAGGGACTGATGCCGATCAAAATGGGCATTGGCATCAACACCGATACCGTGGTATCGGGCAACATCGGTTCACCAAAACGCATGGATTACACCATGATCGGCGACGGGGTCAATCTGGCGGCCCGGCTGGAGACGGCTTGCAAGCAATATTATGCGCAAATCCTGGTCAGCGAAAACACCATCAAGCGCCTGAAAGGCACCTACCGGGTCCGGGATATCGATCTGGTGGTGGTCAAGGGCAAAACCCAACCGGTCGGGGTCTACGAGGTGTTGGATTACCATAGCCAGGAGAGTTTTCCCAATCTGATGGATGTGGTCAATTATTTCGGCAGTGGCATCCAACACTATCGGGGTGGGCGTTTTGAACAGGCCATTCAATCCTTTCAGGAGGCGCTCAAACGCAATCCCGGAGACAACCTCAGCGCCATGTATGTCGAACGGTGTCAGACGCTGCTTGCCAACCCGCCAGGAGAGCATTGGGACGGGGTGTGGGTGATGACATCCAAATAGGCGCTCCAACCCAGGACAGATACCCATGGAAAATCAGCCAATCAAGGATCCGAACGATCTGTACGAAGCCCTGCTGGGACTATTGGTTCGGGCCAGAGAAGGGGATTTGCCGGCAGATCTGATCCAAATATTGTTCCATGCGGTTGAAAAGGTCACCGCCTCTTCCAGAAAAGAGAGTGTTGCGCCATCATCCCCGGTGGAGAGCAACAACCGCCAACATTTCCGGCTGGTCGCCAATGCCCGGGGCACCATGATCATTGCCGGGGAACGAACCCCGGTGGTGATTCAGGATGTCAGTCCGCAAGGTTTTGGCGTGCGCAGCACCTCGCCGGTTCGTCCCAATACCACCCTGCTGTTGGAGGTTCCGGCCAGCGCGGGCGGCATGGATATTTTTTCCTGTTTTGTCAGCTACAGCAAACGGGACGAAAAGGCCTTTGTCGTCGGATTGCGCGTCGTCGATATGTTACCGCGTTTCTAAACCGCACCCGAGGCTGATTTGACTGGTTGCGATGGGCTGGAACACCAACCACTAAACATTATAACTTTTATCATACAGCTTTATTTTTGGGCCATGTTCGCGGGATTGTTTTGCAAAAGGCGCAAAACATGCTTCTTTTGAAAAGCGCGCTAAAGTCAAAGGCAAAACCCTGGGAGAGGAATCTCCCAGACCCTCTCTTTTTTTTGCCAGTAAACCACACATTCCAAGCCGGGCCGGGTCGTTACATGATCCTCGTGAAAAAAATTATAAAAACGCTTCAATCCGATTGCCGCAAAAGATCCTTGCGCACCTTGCCGGTTGAAGAGAGCGGAAACGACTCCACAAAACGAAACCGACCCGGTACGGCATCGGGCGACAGATGGGCACGGCACAACTCGACCAACTCGGCACGCAACTTCCCGGTTCGATTTGGATCGTGCGCGATCACACAGGCCACCACCTCCTCGCCCCAGAAATCGTGCGGCATCCCGACCACCGCAGCATTCGCCACCTCCGCATGACGCAACAACACCTCCTCCACCGCACGCGGACTGACATTCACCCCGCCATGCAGGATCAAATCCTTCTTGCGTCCGGTGATGAACAGCCGATCCCCCTCCAGGCGTCCAATATCTCCGGTCTCCAACCCCTGGGCATCGGCAGGGAGCAAAACGCCCGTTTCCGCCGGATCCGAATCCAGATAACCGAGCATTGCGTAAGGCGAGCGGATCCGTAAAACCCCTGCCAACTGCCCATTCTCCTCCATCACGCATTCAATCCCGGGCAATACCCTTCCCACGGAACCCGCCTGATCGGCGGCACCCGGCGTCCGACTGGAAACCAACAGCAGTTCGGTCATGCCGTAACTCTCCAGACACGCAACCCCGAATGCGGCAGAGAACTGCGCCTCCAGTTTGGCAGACAACGATGCGGTGCCGATGAAAACGTGCGTCAGATGGTGCCTGCACCAGTCGTAAACCACGCCTCCGCGATTGAGTTGCACCAAAAAGGCGGCCATGGTGGGACTGAGCCACAGCGTGTTGACCCGGTGTTTCATGGCCAGTGGCCAGAGCCCCATGGCCGCAGCCGAAGAGAAGGGGGGCGAGAGTACCACCGTGCCCCCTGCGGCCAGTGGTGAGAGGATGGTGTTGAGAAAACCGGCCATGTACCCCATGGGCATCAGATGCAACATGCGGGTTTCGGCGGAAATCCCGGTCAGGGTGTTGAAGGCGTCGACATTGGCCAACATCCGTTGGGCATCGTGACACACCCCCTTGGGTCGACTGGTGGTGCCGGAGGTGAAAAAGATCGCGCCCGGGATCCGTTCGTCGTACGGGGTGAATGGGGCTGCGACACCACGCTCCGAATCCTCAAGAAGCCCTTCTTGTGTCGAATCGAGCCGCAAAGTGGGTCGGGTCAGATCGAGGAGATAGGCCCGATCCTCTGCCGGCATGGCGCCGTTGATCGGAATCACGGTGATGCCGGCGTGCCAGGCTGCCAGGTAGGCCACAACGAACTCCGCGCCATTGGGCAGATCGATCGCCAGACGCTCCCCTGCCCCAACGCCGCGATCGCTCAGCCGTTGGGCCACGCACGCCACCCAATGGGCCAATGCGGCGTAACTCCACGTTCGTTCCCCATCGATCAGGGCCGGACGAGCACCGTTTTCCGGAAGCATTCGAGCCAGAAAATCGAGTGGATGGGGACGCATCGACCTAGCCCTGTTCCTGGCCAGGATAGCGCCCGAAGAGCAAACGACCACCGCGCACCCCTTCCCGACTCAACCGTTCCGCCTCCTCGTCCACCAGAGAGTCGCTGACCGAGAGCTTGTCACGCCGGCAGACGGCAATGATCAGGTGGTGCGGATCGACCCGATAACGTGTGGCGTATTTCTGAATGAGCGGCATGTGACTGGTGTGAAACTGCGCATGCCCGGAAACGATATCCAACGAGTCGATGCCATGGTTGGTCAAGAACGGCTGGATATGGCGGCGCCCGATCGCCATGACGGTAAGCGCATCCATTTTCTGGGCAAAACGGGGATCACGACTCAATACGCACAACACCTGTTCGGTGGGCGGATTGCCGGTGCTGCGTCCCATGCCCTGCAGCGAGGTATCGACCAACTCAACCCCGGCACGGACTGCCACCAGCAGGTTGGCCACCCCCAATCCAAGATTGTTATGTCCATGAAAACCGAGTCGAATATCGGGAGTCCAATCCCGGGCTGCCCCCACATAAGCCTGGACATCTTCCGGCAACATCCCTCCGGCGGAATCCACCAGATAAACGATCTCTGCGCCGAATTCATGTGACCGACGCGCCAGTTGCGCAAACTCCGCAGGCGGTAAAGCATAGGATTTCATAAAATTGGTAATGACCATGAGCCCCAGTTTGCGGGCCTCATCAATAAACGGTCTGGATTCGTCGATCCGATCGATGTTGGTGCCGATACGAACGAAGTCCATTCCATGATCGACCGCCATGCGCAAGTGGTCAATCCGGGCAATCCCAGGGATGCAGAACATGCCCCAACGGCCATGACGAACCGCTTGCGCGGCTGCAAGCATGTAGGTTTCGTCGCTCTCGGCTGCGAACCCCTTGCCGCTCTCCTGCGCGCCCATGCCCACGCCATGTCCGATCTCGATCATCTCGAAACCGGCTGCATCCAAAGCCCCGGCAATGGCCAGCGTATCCTCGCGGGTGAATTGAAAATCGATGGCATAGCTGCCATCGCGCAAGGTGCATTCGAGAATCGTCAGTTGAACACTCATGACTTACTGGCCCTGCGCGGAGATCTTCAAGATGGAATCGGTAGCGATTTTTCAACCCACTGGACAATGGATGCAACGTTTCGGAAATGTTGGATATCCAAGTTCATAGGATCGATCTCGATGCTGAAATGCTCCTCCAGCGCACCGATGAGTCGAATGAACGCAAAAGAATCGAGCAGTCCATTTTCCAACAGGGCGACTGTCGGAGTGATGCGCTCCCGATCATGCTCGGGCACGGCATCGAGGATCAGGTCTAAAACCTGTTGGAAGAGAACATCCGTAGGTGTCCGATTGGACATGATCAAGGTCTTTCTGCAAAAAATGTTTGCACCACCGTTCGGAGCGTCGCGGTGCCGCAGTGATTGGGTCGTGACCCACCCCTGAACCGTGGCGGGATCGTCTTTGCGTCCGAAGGCAATCGTTCAGCATGCCGTTTAAAATAATAGCATCTCATGCACCACGTCAATTCTCTTGATACAAGTCGCTTGATTCGTGACTGGTGTGGCATGCGATCTCGTACCCGATCCAACCGCACCTGTTTTGTTGGGATGCGTCGTTTTCTGCAAGGCCGCGTGCAAAATGCACAGAGTCGTTTCCAATAGGCGGAAACGACTCCCGCGAAGGCGGCGCGCTGCGCATTTTTCTAGAAAAGGCGCGAAACATGCTTCTTTTGAAGAGCGCGCTAAAGTCAAAAGCAAAACCCTGGGAGAGGAATCTCCCAGACCCTCTCTTTTTTTTCACCAGTAGGAACTACACATTTCAAGCCGGGTGCGATATGGCTGACCTCTCGCTCATAACGGAAATAGGGGGGGCGTCCGAGATCTGTTCATAACTCCAGTATCTCCTTGGCCAGAGGCACGGTCAACGGACGCAAGCGCTCCATCCCGGCCCGATCAAGCCGTTCCAAGGCCAATGCCAGATCGGAGATTCGTCTGGGCAAGCGGCTCAAAAGGAATTTCACCACCTCGGGACTTAATCGCACCTGACGATCGGCGGCCAGTTTGGCTAAAATCATTGCCAGTTCATCATCATCCGGGAGTGCAATCTCCATGACCGGTCCCCACATCAGACGCGAACGCAAATCGGCGCGCAACGTGCCCAATTCGACCGGAGAAACACGCGAGGCGATCAACAGACGCCCACCATTCTCGCGCAGATGGTTGAACAGAAACAACAACCCTTCCTGAACCGCTTCCGAACCCGAAGCAATATTCTCCAAATTATCAACCGCCACCAGCACGTGACCCGACCACCGTTCCAGAAAGCAGGTCAATGCCCCTTCACCCCCATCGGCCAGCGCGACTCCCAGCGCTTCGGGATCGAGAAAAGCGGCCAGCCCGGCTCCCTGTCGCGTCTGTCTTTCGGCGACTGCGGCATGCAGCAGATGGCTCTTGCCACAGCCGGCCTCACCGACCAGCGTCAGACTCGTAGCCGGCGACTCCATCAGCAGTGTCACCGCCGAGCAGGCCAGACGGTTCGACTCTCCGACGATGAGATTGGCAAAGGTGAACACCGGATCCACACCAAACTCCAGAATCCGCTGCATCATGGCCGGAATCCCTCCCGTTCGGCGCGCGGTTCAGACCAGAATCCCAGGTACGCCAACAGCTTGCAATCGTTCGAAATGGCGCTCAATGTATTCGATCTCGTATTCGGTATCGATATCCAATGCCGGACCGGAACAATCGCTGATCTGCAGGGTCATGGTACAGCCGGTCAAGGTTCGAATGCGCTCTTCCATGAGGGCAAGATCCCGAAATTTTGGGTTGGCATCCTTGTTCTTTACAATGATGAAATAGGCGCGCACGAGAAACGAGAAGGCTTTCAGCATCTGATAATAATTCTTTCTGACATGCCCAATCCCTTCGCTTTCATCCTGGCGTGCCTTGGAAAAGAGTGATTTGACAAACACCACGTTATTCTTGATCTTCTTCAGATTGAACCGACCACCCTCAATGATGGTGCGGTTGTTGAAAAGGTGTCCAGCCAAATTCCAGATAAACCGTGGCACCCGGAACGGCCTCCCGGCCAGAAAATTATTGACGATCAACTCGTAAGGTTCGTCATTGGACAGAAAGGTATAATAGTTCTTGACCGCCCGATCGTATTGGAACGGTTCATCGACCCGTTCCACCGCCGCATCGATGGCCGAGCGCACCGTGCGCCCCAGGATCAGATCCGCATCTGTCCGCTTGCCACGTACCATGCATTCGATCTCCCCGGATTGCAGCAACGGCAAATCACTGGCCAAGAGGTTGATCGGCATGCCGGCAATCTCCGCTTCCTGGCCCAATTCGCGCCACAAATCCCAATGTCGCCCGCCCAACGGTTCGGCAAACACCCACGGCTCCAGGACAATGCCGCGCTCCTGGTGCAGATGCCTGAGAATCGTCGTCACGAAACTCTCGACAAAATGCCTCCCCTCCTCAACCAGGTACAATGCCTTGCCCTGCTCGCCGGCCCGTCTCACGGCCCAACCCAGGCACGTCTCCAACCGTTCGCGATCCCCCCAGACACAGATTGGTCCGACGGATTGCGCATCCAGGGCTGCAGCTACGACATGCTCCACGCTCGTTCGACCGCGAATCGGCACGAACGATTGCAACCGTCCGTCCACCTGCTTGGCACCTTGCGTGCCGGCAGCAATGAAAAGCGGCTCCGGACTCATGACACCCACCGATTCATACTCTCTCCCCATACCCCTACAGCCAGCTTTTACCGGCATTGTCCCGGGCCGGTTGCACCGGTTGGACAGGCTGCTCAGATTGTCCCGGTTGCGGGGGTGGCACCGGTTGGACCGGTTGGACAGGCAGTGCGGACTGCGCCGGTTGGGCTGCCTGTCCCTCCTTGGGTGGAGGAATCAGCCACAGTACCATCCCCTCCGGACTCTTCTCCCGATACACCACCAGTTTGGCCAGTGCCTCGTCGAGCAGTTCGTCCCGCCCCTGGAAGTCGCACTCAAAAAGGGTCTCGCGCGCCGTGGTCTGGATCACGCGCGGTTCAGCCATCCCCGGTACGGCGCGCACGCCGGCCAGGAATTCACCGAGCCTGGCCACCTGCACATCGTGCATCACCCGCATGCGCACCACATGCCGGCTGCCGGGCAGCACGACATGATCGCTCACCCACCGTTCCACTGCCTGACCCACCAGTTTGGCAGCAACAGCGGGATAAAGGGCATTGCTGACCTCCTCGACCGAGGTTCCGCCCTTCTCTTCGCTCACCTGATAGACGATCGGTGCCACATTGGGGCGTGCCACGGTCAGGCTCGCAACAAGCTTGACTTTCGCTCCCTTGCCGCCGCTCACAGGGGTGACGACCGCCTTGGCCAGCCAGATCTCGCCGGCCCCATAGCGGCCAGCTGCCCAGTTGAGCACCTCGGCATCCCCTTTGAGCCCCTTTTCCCAGTTCAGTTGCGTCAGATCCTCCAGATCGCCCAAGGGCAGGATCACCTGTACGCCAAAGTCGCGACCCGCATTCGGCAGTCCCTTCCACAACAAAGTTGACGCCCCCTCGCCCCTCTCTTCCGGTGCGATCGGCACCACCACCGGATAAGCGGCCTCGGTGTAGGGGATGTTCTCCTTGGTGAGCGCGGCAGAGAGCTCCTTGCGGGAGAACTGAAGATCCACGCTCATGTTCAGGCGATCCCCCACCTGTTTGGTCGAGCGCACCACCGTCCGTTCGGTAAGCCGTTTGGCATCCTTGGCCAGCGTGGACAGATACTCCTTGCGGGCCTCACGCTCGGCACCGCTCAGCAGACGTTTGAACAGCCGTTGCAGCCCATCGCGCTGCGCCTGAGCCACGCCGGCTTCGTGCATGGCCTCGATCCCCTTGCCGCCCGTCGGCAACGACACTTCGACGCCTCGCAGGTCGTAGATTGCAACACTTCCCGTATCCGCAGACCACGCCGGCACGATTGTGCCAACGAGGAGCCAAACAACCGCCAACGCAATCCAACACCTACCGACATGTCGAGGACCAGGACTTTCCATTCCGATCATGATGATTCCGAACTCCCGCATTTTGTACGGTGGAACTCTCTCTTCGGGAGTTCCTTAAAGTGAGGGGGTGAGGGGGGTCTCCCCCCAGCATGCAAGTTTGTATTCTTCGTGCATTCCACATCACGCGCGGCTAGTGTAACCTTTCTTGGGAAAAAAGAGCAAACCCCCAAGATCGACAAGGATAACCAGCAGCCATGTCCCATCCAGAGAATTCAGGTGCCGGCCCATCGGGTACCGGCAACGCCACCACCTATCGCGACGCGGGCGTTGACATCGATGCCGGCAACCGCGTGGTGGAGCTGATCCGCGACGCGGTCGCCTCCACCCGTCGACCGGGCATCCTCGGCGGCATCGGTGGTTTCGGCGCGCTGTTCCGTCCCGAGTGGCGCCAATACAGCGATCCTCTGCTCGTCTCGACCACCGACGGTGTGGGCACCAAACTGAAACTGGCCTTTTTGACCGGTCGTCACGACACCGTGGGCATCGACCTGGTGGCCATGTCGGTGAACGACCTGGTGGTCCAGGGAGCTGAACCGCTCTTTTTTCTCGACTACTTCGCCACCGGCGCGCTCGATCCAGAGGTGGCCGCCACCGTGATCCAGGGGATTGCCAACGGCTGTCGGCAGGCCGGCTGTGCCCTGGTCGGCGGCGAAACCGCAGAAATGCCCTCCTTCTACCCGCCCGGCGAATATGATCTGGCCGGTTTTGCGGTCGGCATCGTCGATCGCCCCGCCTTGATCGACGGCTCGACCATCGTGCCCGGGGATGCGGTGATCGGCATCGCCTCGTCAGGTCCGCACTCCAACGGCTATTCGCTCATCCGCCATCTGGTGATGGCCCCGCGCGGTCCAGGTCTCGATGCGCTCTTTTCAACTCCGGCAGGTGAAAAACCGCTCGGCGAGGTGCTGCTCACCCCAACTCGCATCTACGTCCGCCCGATCCTCGATTTGGCAAAGAAGTTCACCATCAAGGGGTTGGTGCACATCACCGGCGGCGGCTTCACCGAAAACATCCCTCGCGTGCTACCGGAGTCGGTCTCGGTCACCCTCGACAGGCGCGCTTGGCCACGCCCACCCATTTTCGCTCTGCTGCAACGCCTCGGCAACATCGAGGAGACGGAGATGAACCGCACCTTCAACTGCGGATTGGGGATGGTGGCGGTGGTGGCCGAAGCCGATGTGGAAGGCGCCCTTTTGAGCCTGCACGCCTCCGGGGAGCAGGCATGGCGCATCGGAGAGGTGATCGCACGTACCGGGGATGCAGAGCCGAGGGTGGTCATCCATGGCTGAGGCAACCGTGACAAAACAAAATCCACTGCCCATCGGTGTCCTGATCTCCGGAGGTGGCAGTAATCTCCAGGCGCTGATCGATCGCATGGCCGACGGATTCATCCCAGCGCGCATCGCGCTGGTGATCAGCAATCGCACCGACGCCTTCGGGCTGGAGCGTGCCCAGCAGGCCGGCATTGCCACGTTGGTGATTGATCACAAGGCGTTCCCGGATCGAATGGGGTTCGAGCAGGCGATGATCGACGCCTTGCAGGCTGCCCGGGTGGAGCTGGTCTGTCTGGCCGGGTTCATGCGGGTGTTGACCCCACTCTTCATCCGCGCCTTTGCCGGACGGCTGTTGAACATCCATCCCGCCCTGTTGCCCGCCTTTCCAGGTCTGCACGTACAACAACGGGCCATTGAGGCCGGTGCGCGCTTTTCCGGGGCCACGGTCCATTTCGTCACCGAGGAGGTGGATGCCGGACCCATCATCGCCCAGGCGGTGGTGCCAATTCTCGACAACGACGATGCCCATACCCTCGCTGCACGCATCCTTAAACAAGAGCACCGCATCTACCCACTGGCGGTCCGCTTGTTTGCCGAAGGCAGGTTGCTGGTCGAAGGACAGAGGGTACGTGTGCTGGCCAGGGAAAAAGAAGAGGCCGAGGAAGTGTTGATCTCACCAACCGAAGCATCAACCAGTAATTTTGTTGGCTGTTAAACCGCACCCATTTTTGGATGCGTAGGTTTTCGCAAGGCTGCGTGCAAGATGCACAGAGTCGTTTCCAAAAAGCAAAAAACGACTCCCGCGAAGGCCGCGCGCGGCGCATTTTTCGCAAAAGGCGCGAAAAATGCTTCTTGAAAAGAGCGCGCTAAAGTCAAAAGCTAAACCCTGGGAGATGAATCTCCAGACCCTCTCTTTTTTTTCACTAATAAAAACCACACATTCCAGGCTGGGTGCGGTTTGGTCCGCACCATCTCGGGTTGCGTCGTTTTTTCCCAACCGCACCTGTTTTGGGATGCGTAGAGAACCTGGCGCGGAACTGTTGGCCCCGGCAATCCGAAATGATCCATGACTCCCGGTGTTGCTACTCCTTGGTGCTCCACTGCTCTGCCAGGGTCTCAGCCTGTGTCAACTCTTCCGGATTCATCTCCTCGGCAGAGAGTTCCAGATTCTCCAAGGCATCGATCAACCCGCCACGGGCGGCCATCAAAAACCAGGCCCGTGCCTGAATCATATCCCGCTCCACTCCCTCGCCGGTCGCGTAGAGAATGCCGAGATTGTTCTCCGCCTTGTGATCACTCTGTTTGGCGGCAGCCAGAAACCAGGAAGCCGCCACGGCAGGATCCGGTTCAACACCGAGCCCTTCCAGATACATGGTGCCCAGATCGTGCTGCGCCGGGGCATACCCCTGTTCCGCAGCCAAACGATGCCACTGCAAGGCCAGCGCATAATCAAGCGGTACCTCCTGCCCCTCAAGATGCATGGCCGCCAGATTGTGCTGCGCCTTGGCATCGCCCCACTCGGCCAGTGTGGCCAGTGTTTGAGCGTAGTTACCCTCGTCCAGGTTATAAAGGCTGCTGGTATATATGGATGGATTGGCTAACAAGGTTTCAACGTCCAAGAGTTTGTAACCGCTGCGGGTTTCCCTATCGAACGGATGGATGCACATCGCCTCCGAGATGGAAGAATTTTAGCAAGAGACAGGCCAAATCTGGACAGCTGTTCAACGCACCAGCAACAAAAACGCCGCTTGGAAGAAATCCTCCGCAAGCGGCGCCGAATCCAATTTGAACAGCACATCCACCGATCCGCAAACCACCCGCCGATCAGCCCAGGCCGCACATCCCTCCCCCACAACCGCCCGCACCACACGGCGAAGACGGCGGAGGCGTGCTCCGAGACCCGCCCATCTGAATCCCGCCAGTGGAAAGGATCTTTCGTACTTTTTCCGCACCACACTCCGGACAAATCTTGACCGGCGGCGCGGACATCGGATGATCCTGCTCGAAACGCAAACCACACGCATCGCATTTGTAATCATAAAGCGCCATTTCTCATCACCTCATCTTCTAAACCGCACCCATTATGGGATGCGTCGTGTTTCTGCAAGGGCTGTGCTTTATGCGAGCTTCGTTTCCAAACTTGTGATGGGGGGAGAACCCCCTCACCCCACCGGTGGAACTCGAAAGGCAGAGTTTCACGGTAAGTAACAGAAACAAAGCTCGCGAAGACTGCGCGCGGCCCGTTTTTCGCAAAAGAGGCGAAAAATGCTTCTTTTGAAGAGCGCGCCAAAGTCAAAGGCAAAACCCTGGGAGAGGAATCTCCCAGACCCTCTCTTTTTTTTTACCAGAAAAAACAACTCATTCCAAGCCAGATTCGGTTTTGGTTTCCCGTCAACTCAACGATTCACCCGACGCTCCACCCGCACCTTGACTTCGGGGATGATGTCCGGATGCAGACGAATCCGCACCACATGCTCCCCCAGAGTACGAATCGGACGCGGCACATCGATTGAGCCGCGCGGCGTCTCGATGCCACGCTCGGTGAAAAATCCAGCGATGTCGGAGTTGGTCACCGAACCGAACAACTTGTCACCCGATCCAGCCGGGCGATCCAGCACCACCTCCACGCCGGCAATCCGCTCGGCCAGAGCCTGCGCACGCTCCAGGATCTCCTGCTGACGCGCCTCAAAGGCCACCCGCTCAGCCTCGAAACGCTCACGGTTACGCCTGGTGGCTGGCAGAGCCTTACCCTGAGGGATCAGGAAGTTGCGACCATATCCGGGACGCACCAAAACCACCGAGCCCAGATCACCCAATTTGCCAATCTTTTCCAACAGTATCACTTCCATGGCCTATTAGCTCCCAGGGGAATCATCCCCCTCATTGCTGGTACGAAAGAAACGTTCGCGAAAATCGACCCAAATATCAAACAGGCCCAGGGCGGTGACAAACATCACAACCTGATGCCAGAAAAACAAGGCCAGATAAAACAGAGTGCGCAACAGACCGGAAACAGCATAACGACGAAATCCGGCCTGCACGATCGCCATCCCCTGCAGAAAATAAAGGATGGACAAAAGCAGAAACAGATTGGCTCCCAACAGCTTGGAAAAGCCGGACGCGCCATAGGCAAGCACCCCGGAACCAATCACCACCCAAACCAATTGAAAGGGTGGACGCCATTCGGTGAGATCCTCACCAGCAAAAAGTTGTTCTCCGCCCCATTTGCGCACCAAAAAACGGGCCGAGAACAGGTTGACGGCGTGCAACATGAACCAACCCGATACCACGAAGCCCGGCAACAGCAGGGCAAGCATGGCCAGGATCGGTTCAAGCATGGTGCGCGCATCGGCCAAGACTACTGCATCGCCGCCTTTTTTGGCAATGGTGGCCAGCACATTGGTCTTGAAGGCATCCAGTTTCAAAGCCGTATCGGCCTGAAAATCAATGCCCACCACCAGGGTCCAAAGGAAAAACAGCAATAGCGCGCCTACGCCCAGAAGAAACGCCGCTGCCAGGCACTGACTGATCTTCCAGCCGCTGCGGATCATGTGCGCTGCCAGCAGGGGAAAACCAAAAAACATCAGGAACACGGTCAGTGGAAACCGCAAGCCATCCCCGAGCAGAAACGCGCCAATCACCGGGATGGCTGCACCGATCCAGGCGGATTGTGCCCCACCCCAAAGTGCGGTCAGCAGCACCGGCAGGGGCGCGAACATCTGCAATGGCACGAGCAACGGCAGGCCCATGGGGATGATCATCAACACCAGGGCCTGCGTCCCCGCAAAAATCGGGTTGGTCACCCAGTTGAGCGGACGCATGAGCGAGCCTCCGTCCGGAGTGGCCGAAAGCGACTCACTTGACCAGGTGTGGCAGGAGCGCGATATTGCGTCCCCGTTTAATCGCTTTGCTCAAACGGCGCTGATGCGGCGCACAAACGCCCGTGATACGACTGGGCACGATCTTGCCGCGCTCGGTGATGAACCGCAACATCAGCTTGGGATCCTTGTAATCGATCTCCAATGCCTTGTCGGCGCAAAACACACACACCTTGCGACGCCGGAAGAAGGGACGACGGAATCCGCCGGCAGCAGGCGCACCGCCTGCACCGGCTGGACGCGCACCCCCAGGACCGCCACCACCCCCCGGACGACCACCCGCACGGCCCATACCTGGACGACCAGCACCCATTCGCCCCCCAAATCGGGACGAACCGCTGTCGTTACCCGCATTCACATCATTAGAATCGTTGTCTTGATCCGACATATCAACTTCCCCATCGATTATGGTTGACGCACCCACCAGCCATCCACCTCTGGAAACAGGCGCGTTATCTCAAATGAACACCAGGATGCAGCACTTCATTCCAGAGAGTGCCGCTCATCAGACGCGAGAATTTCGATTTTCAAGGCGAGCAATTCCAGCCGACCCCAGCGAACCTGACCATCCCGGACCCAACGTTTCTGATTCAAGCGCCCGATCACCCGCAACCGCGTGCCGCTGGTCAACCCCCGGCACGACTCCGCCAGTGCTCCCATGGTCACCACCACCACCCTCGCCTCCAGACGTAAAGCCGTTTCCGGAGCATCATGGGTAGAGAAGTGCTCCACCTCCAGATAGGCCACTGGACGCCCTGCTGGTGTCACGCGGTAATCGACCGGCGTCATCAGCCGTCCATCGAACTCCACATGATTGAGGGCTTGGGTTGGCTGGTGGTTTTCCGTCATCACCATCCGTCTCCCGACGGATCGGGCGGCACGCCGGTATCCTCTAAAGAGCCGCTCTGCCAGAACAGTCTCACCTTCGAGCCGACCATGAGAATCAGATCCCCAGCTCTTCTTCCTCCCCCTCGTCTCCGTCCTCGTAATCCTCGTCATCCGCTTCGCCATACCCCTCGTCTCCGGGGAGCAGACGTTCGGAATCCTCACCGGTGCGCTCTGCAGAAGGCGCCAGAGGCGACGGATTGAGATTGGCCTTCTTGACGCTGATGTTCTGGAATTTCAGCACATCTTCGTCGATCATCAAGCGGGCCTCCAAGTTGGCGATCAGTGAACCACCCCCTTCGACCAGATTGAAGATATAATAGCCCTTGGTGTTCTTTTTGAGGGGATAGGCCAGTTGACGGCGACCCCACATCTCGTGCAGCAAAATGGTCCCGCCATTGGCGGTGATGATCTCTGCCACACGAACCGCGACCTGTTCCACCTGTTCGGCGGTCAGATCCGGTCGTACAATGAAGATGGACTCGTAATAAGCCACAGCGCCTCCTTTCGGTTTGTTTCGGACGGCTGGCCCCAAGGCGGCACACCTGGGAGCAAGGAGTTAATAAAGCTTCAATGATGAAGAAAACATACTATTCTTACAGCACGGAACCTGAAAATCAAGAGAATATCATTTTCCCCTGGAAAAAATCTCCCAAGCTCGCGGGCGTGCTCCCCTTCTTCACCACACGCCTTGGCGGCGTGAGTCAGGGCGGTTTCTCCGGTTTCAATCTGGGTGACCATGTCGGGGATGATCCCACCCATGTCGCCATGAATCGTGCGCACCTGCTCGCTTCACTGGCTCCGCATGCGACCGGGCTGGCACTGGTCAATCAGGTGCATGGCGCCGAGGTGGCGAGCACCCCCTGGGAGGGGCTCCGACCGGATGCCGATGCGGTCCTCACCCATCAACCCGGTCTGGTCGCTGCGGTGTTGACCGCCGATTGCGTACCAGTGCTGTTCGCCGATCCGGACAATGGCATCGTTGCTGCTGCACACGCCGGTTGGCGCGGAGCTGTGGCCGGAATTTTGGAGAATACCCTGCAACTTTTGGAGAAGTCCGGCGGTCGCCGGGAACTGACGTGGGCCTGGATCGGTCCCTGCATCGGACCGGCTCATTACGAAGTAACTGCTGACTTTCGAGAAATAATTATTAATGCAACGCAGAATAAAATTGGCATGGATTGCCAAAATTTCTTTTCTAACGAGAAGAAATCGGCTAGGATGCTTTTTGATTTACCTGGATACGTCCTTGCACGGCTCATCAAGACCGGACTTGACGCTCGACAAATCATCAATCTGGAACAATGTACCTATGCCCTGGAATCCCTTTTCTTCAGTCACCGCCGGGCGGTTCAACGACATCAAAGCCCCTGCGGAAGACAAATGGGTGGTATTCTCCTTATCCCACCGTAATCGACTGACCGCGCTATTCTGGTTCACGGTCGCCATGCAAATCGGCCCGGTTGACGCCATGGCCGACACCCCTCTGGACCGACTGATCACCAAAATCGCCATCCAGGAAAATCTCGATCCAGACCTGTTACGCGCCGTCGTCGCCACGGAATCGGACTTCAACAACGAAAGCGTCTCCCCGGACGGCGCCGTTGGTCTGATGCAACTCATGCCGGAGACCGCCAAACTGGTCGGAGTCAAAAATATCCACAATCCCGAACAAAATCTGCGCGGCGGGGCCCGCTATCTCGGGCAAATGCTCAAACAGTTCCCCAAAATCCACCACGCCCTGGCCGCCTACAACGCCGGCCCGAAAATGGTCGAGCGCTACCAGGGGGTTCCTCCCCTCACCGAAACCCAACGCTACGTGGGCAAGGTGTTGGACTATTATCAAAAATCCAGTAAAAAAAGAATTAATGCTAACAAAAAATCAAATGATGACAAATTCCTGACTGCCAGACAGGCACGCTCCAAGGGACAAGACGTAGCCTCCAAGGCCGCGCCGCCGCCCTCTCCCAACCTGTCGATTCAGCGCACCAACGCGCATGCGCGTCATGATCTCGTTTCCACTTCGGCGAATCAAGGCAAACGGATCCCGCAGTTTGCCATGGCCTTGAGCGAGCCGGTCGATGGCGAACTGGTTCCCGTCCTGCGCGCCGCTCAGTGACGCTTCCGACTCGAACCCGGCCACTCGCCATGAGTGTGACAGTGGTAACCGAAACAGAGATCGTTTCCTGTCTACATGAAAAAAGCGGGCCAACTTATGCGGCCCGCTTTTTTGCTTCCGCAACCCCACTCGTCGAGGCTGCGGTGATCATGCCGCTGATCCCCCGGGAAACCGAATGGGACATTCTGTTTATCCGCCGCAACCAGTTCGTGGCTCATCACCCAGGTCAGATCGCCTTTCCAGGCGGTCGCGCCGAACCCGGGGATCCATCCCCGCTGCATACCGCTGTACGAGAGTTTCGCGAGGAATTGGGCATTCAGCTTGACCCGGCCTCCATTCTCGGTCCTCTGCCTCCCACGCCCACCCAGCAGACCGGCTTTTTGATCCACCCGTTTGCTGCACGGCTTGATCCACCCTTCACACTGATCACCGATCCTGCCGAAGTGGAGGCAACGCTGCTTATTCCCTTGAAGTTTTTCCTCGATGCAGTCACTCTCTCTCCGCATGCCACCCGGTTCGATTTTCACGGTGCCATTGTCTGGGGGGCAACCGCCAGAGTTCTGACAGATTTTTGCGTCACCCTTTTGACGAGGACCGCATGCGAATCCTGATGCTTTTGACACTCGCCATTGCCTGCCTGGTGGGATTGATTCACGGTATCGGGCTGGTCTGGCGTGCCTTGCACCCGCCATCTGCACCGCCGCCGCTGCCCGTGCCCTCGTGGCTGGAGGGACGCATAGGGCGCATCCTGTTGATGATCGTGGTATCTGGCCTGTTGTTTCTGGTTATGGAAGATCTGTTCACCACCCGCAAGGATCCGGGCGAGCATCAGCCACCGCCAAGATTGAGCGTGCCGGTTGCCAAGGAGCGGTGAAGCAAGCTGGAGAGGGGAGATCCATCCGACTGTCAACATAGACCACCCGAAGGGAGGTCCACGGTAAAAACAGCACAACCCAGGATGATTGCGATTCAAACCGCAACCATCTTGAACCGCACCAGGCATGAGGTTCAGGTTAAGACAATCAAACCTTGTTGGACTCCGTCTCCCTTCATCCGACCCCCTCCAACTCCCGCATCACCCATTCGGCAAAACTGAACGCGCTGGTAAAGGCAGGCGAAATGCTGTTCAGCACATGCACGGAGTGCGCGCCATGCAACACCTTGAAATCCATCTCCAACCGATTCTCCTGGCGATTGTAGAGCTGCGGACGAATGCCCACCTTGCCGCACGGCAACAGATGCTCCGGACGCAATGCAGGCACCAGATCGGTCGCGGCCCGGGCAAATCCCTTGGGCTGCAACTGCCGGATCTCCCGTGCCACATGCTGACGGAACCCCTGGGGATTGCCGATCACCAGACGGGCCAACCCCTGCAACATGCGGGCTCCATCCAGAATTTCCAATCCGTCCGTACCGCGATAATGCTCCCGCCCGAAAGCGGGAAAGGCCGAGGGACCGACGTGTACCTCATCCCCGATGGAACGGGTGAAATGGATTCCCAAAAACGGCACCCGGCTGTCCGGCACCGGGTAGATCAGACCGCGTATCTCGATCCCGGCTTGCGGTGAGAGCAACGAATAGCTGCCGCGAAACGGAAGCATCACATAGTCTCCCCCCACCTGGCAGGCGTGCGCGATGCGATCCACCTGGGCGCCCGCCGCGTTGATCAACCGGCCATAACCAATCACTTCACGATCGGTGGTCAGGGTGGCACGCGCATCATCGATCGCCACAACGCTTCGCGCATAGAGCCAGCGCACCCGCTCGCTGCCCGAAAGCTCCTCGACCAGACGCCCTAACACCGACTTGCCATGAATCACCGATACATCGGGAAGATAAATTCCAGCGGAATCCCGGGCCTGCGGTTCGATCTCACGGATCTCGGCCCCTTGCACCGGCCAGGCGCGTACCGACAACTTGTTGGCCCGTTCCAGAAACACCGGCAATAGCGCCTCCTGGTCCGGCGTGGTTGCCAGAACCAGCTTGCCCACCCGTCGGATCGGCAGTCGATGGGCGTGGCAATACTCGGCCATGCGACGCGAACCGTCGGCGCAGATGCGAAATTTGAGGGTATCTTCCGGATAGTAGATCCCGGAATGGAGCACGCCGCTGTTGCGCCCGCTGGCGTGCAGGCCAACGACCATCTCCTTTTCGACCAGGACGATACGCGCTTCGGGCGAACGCCGGCGAATCTCATCAGCGATCGACAGGCCGACAATACCGGCGCCGATGATCAAATAATCGGTTGTGATGCGGTGATTGGATGCGAATCCCATGTTGCGTATCGTTGGTTGGGGGATAATCGGATGCGGACTCCAGATCAAGCGCACACATACGGCGGCGATCGATCGTTCTTTCTATCGACAGATCACACCGCATTCAGTATGGCACACAGCTCCTCCACTTCAGCGAGCTGCAGATCCGGGAAATTGCCGATGTAGAATCCAAAAAAGTGGATGTGTTCGGTCTCGGGAAAATGAACGTGATACCCAGGCGGCACGATGCCTTGCAAATACGGCTGGCGCAACTGATTACCGCCACCGGCACTGCCGCGACGATATTCGATGCCCTGCTCCTGCATCGTCCGCATCACCCGCACCACCAACTCCGGGTCCGCCTGACGCAATACCAGGTTGAAGGCGTAGTTGCTCGACCCTTCGTTCTTGAAATCGGTGCGATAGCGTACCGCGTCGATCCGCTCCAGAAAATGCAACCAGTTCTCCGTGCGCCGCGCCACCACCCCATCCAGGCGCTTGAGCTGGCTGCGCCCCAGGATGCCGCCGATTTCGGTGTTGCGCATGTTGTAAGCCGGATAGGCAAAGATGAACTCCGGATTCAACTCCGGGTTGGCACTCTGAAACCCCTGCCGCAAGGTGGGATCGTCGGACTCGCGCACCATGCCGTGGGAGCGCAGCATGCGTACCTGTTGATAGACCGCAGGATCGTTGGTGCACACCATCCCCCCCTCAATGGTGCTCATGTGGTGGGCATAGTAAAAAGAGAAATTGGAGATCCAGCCGATACTCCCCAGCCTCTGCCCCGCGTGGCTGGCACCATGCGACTCACAGACATCCTCGATCAGCGGAATGCCGCGCTTCTGCAATTCTGCCATCAACGCATCGGTCAGACCGTCAAATCCCTGAACATGGGTCAGGAAGACCGCACGGGTGCGCCCGGTGACCTTCTCCAGAATCCGCTCTGGATGCATGGCGAGTGTGGACGGATCGATATCCGCAAAAACGGGTGTGAAGCCGTTCTGCAACACCGAGGAGACATCCGAGATCCAGGTCAACGGCGGCACGATCACCTCGCCCCCTTCGGGATGAGCGATGCGCAGCACGGCCATGGTCAACAGGTTGGCCGAAGCGCCGGAGTTGACGAAAACGCTGTATTTCACCCCCAGCCACGCCGACCATTCCGCCTCAAAGGCCCGCACCTCGGCACCGTGGGTCAATTTGGGATCATCCCGTTCCAAATGCCGGATGACCGCATCCAGATCCTCACGCAGGATGTTGTTGCGCATCAGGGGAAATTTCATCTGTCACCACCTTCACGAGGCATGGTCGGGATCATAGACCAACAACCGGGTGCCGGCCTGTTCGATCCGGCACTTCACCTGGATCAGCTCCTTGAGCCGTTGCGCCACCCGATTGCGCAACGCCGGACGCACGATGAAAATCATGAATCCGCCCGCACCCGCACCCATCAGCTTCCCACCACTCGCGCCCGCATCCAATGCCGCCTCGTAGATCTCATCGATGCGGGAGTTGGTGACCACGCCGGAGAGCCGACGCTTGAGCCGCCAGGAACGATCCAACAGTGCACCGAACAGATCGATCGGCTGCCTTGAATCTTGCAAGATCGCCAACCCCTCGTCCACCATGACGCGCATCTCGTGCAGCTCTGCCGAACGATTCTTGAGATTGTCGATCTTCTGTTTGGCCACTTCCGAGGCCAAACGGGTCTGACCGGTGAAGACCAACATGAGCGCAGCATCCAACTCCTCGAAACGCTCCTGGGGCAAAACCACCGGTTCGACCTGGAACTCCCCGTTGGGCGAAAAGAGGATCCGGTTCAAGCCGCCGAAACTGGTGCTGATCTGATCCTGAATCCCCACGTGTTCGCCGATACGATCGTGTTCCAGTTCGATCGCCTCCTGGGCCAGCCGCCGCTTGCTGACCGCCCGGCCATGATGGGCATGCAGAGCATGCAGAAACCCCACGGAGAAAGCGGAACTCGATCCCAGACCCGACCGAGCCGGCAGATCGGCATCGTGATGGATCTCCAACCCCTCCTGGACCTCGAACCAGCGCATCCCCTCGCGCACCACCGGATGCTGAATCTCCTCAATCTGGCGGACCAGCTCCACCTTGGAGTAAACGATGCGGTGCTTGTGTTCAAAAAAGGGTGGCAGCGTACGCAGGCTGATGTGGCAATACTTGTCGATGGTGGTCGAAAGCACCGCACCACCGTGTTCGCGAAACCAGGTGGGATAGTCGGTCCCGCCGCCAAAGAAAGAGATCCGGAACGGGGTTCGGGTGATGATCATGGCCGCTTGGCCCTGTCCGGAATGGCGTTACACATTGCTGTAGCGGGTATTGCGGATCATCGTGAAACCCTTGATCAGCTCACCGATGCCGACATCCAGAGAATAGGCCGGTTTCCAACCGCAAGACTCGATCCGCTCGTTGGAGACGATGTAATCCCGCTTGTCCGGATCCTCGCCAATCGGCGCCTCGACAAAGACAAAGTTCGGCAGTTGCTGCTGGATGCGCTGACACAACTCCAACTTGGAGAGATTGGCATCCGAGAGTCCCACGTTGTAGGGCCGGTCGCGCATGCGCTCGAAATTTTCGATGGCGTGCATGAAAACCCGTGTCACATCGCGTATATGGATGTAGTTGCGCTTGAAATGGGACTCGAACAACACCACCGCCCGATCGTGCACCGCACGGTAAACGAAATCGTTGACCAGCAGATCCAACCGCATGCGCGGCGCCATGCCGAACACCGTGGCCAGACGAAAACTGATGCTGTTGCCATGATCGAGAATCGCCTTTTCCACCTCCACCTTGTCGCGTCCATAGAGTGAAAGCGGACGAAGGGGGGAATTTTCGTCACAGTACTTGCCCTGCTCCCCCACCCCGTAACCGGAGTTGGTCGTGGGCATGAGGATGCGCTGCTCGCGGCTCAACAGGGAGAGCATCATCAGTATCGCATCCTTGTTGGTGGAGGTAGCCCCGAGCTGATCGCGACTGCAAAGCGGTGCTCCCACGAGGGCCGCCAGCGGGATGATGATATCGGCATCCTTCAAAAGCGTGCGCATGGTTTCGGCATTGCGCACATCCCCGCGCACCACGCGAAACGCCGGATCGATGCAGCTCGTGTTCAGCGAATCCTGGCCAAACATGAAATTATCGATCACGGTCACCGCATGACCCGCTTTGAGGAGCTCCGGAACCAGAATCGATCCCAGATAGCCCGCCCCACCCGTTACCAGCACCGACTCCTTGCCATTGCCACTCACGCCCGGATACTCCCTTGCTCATGCCAACGATGGACCACCCGCGATCAACCGAACGGGTCTCATCCCTCACTTTACCGTGGAACTCCCGCAAGGGGTCTCCATGGTCGGGGGGTGAGGGGGATCCCCCCAATATGCAATATTACATTAACTACAATGCCATGCCACCGTGCCGCTGTCCAGCCTCACCTGATGTGTCTCATCCGGCTTCTCCGGGATACTTATACCGCAACCATCCTGGAAAGCGTCATTTTCCGCAAAGCCTGGCGCAAGATGTGAGCTTCGTTTCCAAAAGGCGGAAACGACTCCCGCGAAGGCGGCGCGCAGCGCATTTTTCTAGAAAAGGCGCGAAAAACGGTTCTTTTGAAGAGCGCGCTAAAAGTCAAAAGCAAAACCCTGGGAGATGAATCTCCCAGACCCTCTCTTTTTTTTACCAGTAAAAACGACTCATTTCAAGCCGGGTGCGGTTTAAAACGCTTAAAAAAGCTCTGCGCCTGTCGGTAGCTCTCCGGGGTGCCAAAATCGATGAACGGTGCATCACAGCGCACGGCATGCAGCGCGAACGGCAACACACCCATGAAGATGTCCCGCTCCAGGGAGGGGCCGGAGCTTTGCCGCAACACCTCAAGCATGGCCGGCTCGAACAGATAGCAGCCAGCGTTGATCAGGCCGGGCATGTGATTGTCGGGATCTTTTTCATAAAAACAAAGAATGCGCCCCGTTTCGTCCGCTTCGATCCGCCCAAAGCGCGAACCGTCCTCCACCGGGACACAAAGCAGCGAGGCCAATGCCCCGGCCTGGCGATGCGCCCGCACGAAGCGGCGCAGATCGACCTCCACCATGCTGTCGCCATTCAAGATCATCAGCGGGCGATCTGCCGGAATATCCCCCGTATCCAGGGCCAGACGCAACGCACCCGCCGTGCCGAGTGGTCCCGGCTCGACCCGATACCCGAGTTCAAGCCCGCCCCGATGTTCGGCCAGGGCGGCCACAATCGGCTCGGACAGATGGCCCAGCCCGAAAAAGATCCGCCTGAAACCGGTCTTCTCGAGCCAGTCGAGCAGATAGTCGAGATACGGTCTGCCATCGAGCAGCGCAAGCAGTTTGGGACGCTCTGAACCGATCACGGCGCGGATACGGGTGCCCTGACCGCCGGCCAGAACGTAGACGGTCAGCGTCCGGGGGTCTGAGAGCGGGTTGAATTCGATGGGAAATTCCATAGGCGGGTTGTATGGCCCTCCAAGGTTGCCATTCCGGTCAAGGGGTCCAAGGAGCGAACATCCCCGTCCCCGGTATTCCTTCATCACCCGTCACACAGCAGCGGCCTCAACGTCTCGATGTCCATGCCGCTGACCGCATGCATCCGCTCACGCGAAAGCGCGGTGAAGTGGTGCTGAAAGGCAAAGCCGGCGTGGTGACACTCGACCCGCAAGCCATGGCGCCGCACCATCGCATCCACCAGCGTATCGAGTCCACCCCGTTCCAGATACCCCTCGTGCAGGGTGATCAAACGCTCATAGCCGGACAGAACCCGCGCCAAAGCCTCGGCATCCAAACCCGCACCCAGTGAAAACAGATCGATCAACCCCACATCCGCCTCCGGCATCCCGGCAATCATCCGCTCAGCCTTCAAGGTCAGGATGCCGCAGGTCACCAGCGCCACCCGTTTGCCACGGCGCACCACCTCGAATCCCGCCTGCCACGGTATATCCGTCCCGGGGCGTGACAACGCCTCATGGGGTTTGCTGTCCAACCTCAGGTATTTCGGCTGCGGCGCTTGCAGGGCATACTCCGTGAACCGCGCCGCAGCAAACCAATCGGCCAACGAAATCACCGCCAGATCGGGCAGGTTGCGCATGGCGGGCAGATCCTCCAGGGCATGGTGCGACGGGCCGGAGATGTCGTAGCTGACCCCGCCACCCACGGCCAGCATGTTGACATTCAACGAGGCGAAACGGGCGGCGATGGAGAGATTGTTGCGAATCTGCTCGTAGGCGCGCAGATAAAAGGCGGCGATGGCCAGGGTGTAAACCGTGCACCCCTCCCGGGCCAGACCGCTGGCCACGTTGATCAGATTCTGCTCGGCAATGCCGACATTGATAAAACGGGACGGAAAACGGTCCCGGATCCGATCCAGCGCCGGGGCCCCCATATCCGCCGACAACACAAACAACCGGTCGTTGCCGGCCATCTGATCAAGCACCCGCTCCAGCAGGGCATCGCGCAATCGCGGCATCCACTTCCGCCGGGCTCAAAGACATGACGTGCGACAGGGGTTGATTCTCCAGCGAAGCGACCCCCTTGCCCTTGATGGTATCAAGAATCAGCGCCCGGGGACGATCACCTCCCGCACGCCACAGCGCCTGCAACCGTCCGGCGATCGCCAGCGGATCGTGACCATCCACCCGTTCGGCCTCCCAACCGAAGATCGACAGCTTCTCCTCCAGAGGGGCCAGATCGAGGATCTGATCCTGAAAGCCCAGCATGGAGATGCGGTTGTCATCCACCACCAGCAGGAGATTGCCGAGACGATGCCGGGAGGCCAGCATGATCGACTCCCAGACCGACCCCTCGTTCATCTCGCCATCCCCACACACCACGCAGAGCTGCGCGTCATTGCCCATCTGCCGCAACGCCAGAGCCATCCCGGTGGCCACCCCCAATCCATGTCCCAACGCACCGTTGGTGGTCTCGATGCCCGGAATCGAGGCATCGGGGATCACCCCGAGAAACGACGCCTCGGTAGCGATCTTCTCCAGCTCCTCCAGCGGAAAATAACCCAGATCCGCCAGGATGGGATAGATGGAAATCACCCCATGCCCCTTGCTCATAATCAGCCGGTCCCGTTCGGACCAGTCGGGCCGGGCGGGATCGTGGCGCAGCGGGGAGCTGTAATACAGAGCCACCAGAAACTCCACCGGCGAGAGCGACGAGGCGATGCGAATCCCTGGTGCGCGCTGGTGCAGCAGCAGGGTCTCCGCGCGCACCCAGGTGGCTTTCTGCCGCATCTCTTCCGCACTCAACGGGGCCTGGTTCATGCTGCTCTCCTTTAGGATTCAAACAACCGCTGTCACGCAAACAGCTGCGTATGCGCCCGATTGAGCGTAAAACGGGTCATCTCCTGGATGTGCCGCACCGTCTCGACACCGAAGAGACGGTCCATTTTGGCCAGATAGCGCGGATTCTTGTAATAGGCGTCAAAGGCGTAATCGCGAAAGCTCAATATCTCACCAGAGGTGAGCTGTTCGGTAGGCAACGGCAGCGCTTCGATCGAATACTGGGAGTATCCCTGCCAGGTAGCAGGCAAAGACGTGCCATTGGCAACCGCCTCATCAAAGATACGCGAGCCGGGATAGGCCATGGTGCAGTAGAAATTGCCCCACTCGGCATTGATCTCCAGGGCCATGTTCAACGAATCCTGCATGCTCTCCCAGTCGTCGCCCGGCAGACCAAAGATGAAGTTGGCCACAATGTACAACCCCTCCCGGTAGGTCATCTCGATCGCGCGGGAGGTCGCCTCCAGATCAGCGGCCTTATTGACCGCCTGCAGCACCCGCTTGTTGCCGGCCTCGAAGCCATAAGCCACCCAGTGAATGCCGGCCTGTTTCATGCGGGCCAGCAGATGCGGCTTGACCGTATTGGTACGGGCATAGGCCCACATGTTCAGATCATAGCCGCGTTCGATAATCCGGTCGCACAACTCCAGCACGTGCGACTCCTTGAGCACGAACATCTCGTCGATGATCTTGATGTTGCGGATGCCGTACTGGCTGACCAGAAAATCGATCTCCTCGACCACCCGTGCCGGGGAGCGATAACGGATGCCCCGTTTGCCGAACAGCGAGTTGATGCAGCAGAACGAGCAGTCGAACGGGCAGCCCAGGCTGGTGTAAATGATGCCGTAAGGTTGCCGTTTCGTGATGTCATCGAAGCAGTGCCAATTGTGTGCCCGATACGACTTCATGGGCAGAAGATCCCAGGCGGGCATGGGCAGCGCGTCCAGATCGGACCACGGCGCCGGACGCGGATTGGAGAGCACCACCCCCCCTTGCACTGTCCAGAGACCGGGAATTTTCAGATGACCGCGTTTGCCCGCGCGCAAGGCATCGAGGAGCGGCGGAAGGGTCAAAAACCCCTCGCCCTGGCAGACATGATCCACCGCCTCCTCCCGCAAGGTGCGCTCCGGCAGATAGGAGGGGTGCAGCCCCTGCAACAGGGTGACCGGTCCTTGAGCGGATCCAGTTCCCGAACCCGCCTCGCGCAGATGTTTTAAGATCTGCCCGGATCCGGTCATGTTCATGGTGGAGGCCGACGGGTTACTGCCCGAGACCGCGATAACCACCAGCAGCGGATCGACCGCGCGGATCCGGTCGGCGGTGGCCGCATGGGAAAGCCCTTCCACCTCGGCGTCGCACACCTCGACCGCATAGCCCTGCACCCGCAGGAATCCGGCCAACAGCGAGGCCCACAACGGCGGCTCGAACGCCGTCAGACCAAAATCGCTGGTCTTGCCGTAGACCCCCTTTTGGCTGCCGGGTTTGACAAACAGGACATCTGGACGAGACATGGCGACTCTCTGGCGTATTGCGGATTCCAACGACGAGACAACCAAGGTTTCTCGGTTTCGTCAATAGATTTTCAGACAAACCGACGCTTGTCAAACGATCGTGACAACAAGCAGGTTGATTGCACGGGTCCGTGGCACGCGCCTTGTCCCCGGACTCGTGCAATCGGGCCATCGATCATCCCTGTCCGTCATCCGTGACGGGAACGCGACCGCGAATCAGCGCGCAGCCCAATAGAGCCGATAATCCAGATAACCGATCAGCTGTTCATTGCCATAACGGGCGTGGGCAAAAGCGTGCCCCTGCCGACGAATCTCCTCGGCCTCAAAGGGATGGGCGATCATGAAACCGATCGCTGCAGCCAACTCCGCGACCGAGGAGACCGCCAGATAGTGCTCCCCCTCGATGAAGTGATAATCCATCTCCGGCGTGCTCTCCAGGATCAACAGCGCACCGGCGCACTGCGTCTCGAAGGAACGACCCACCAGGGTATTGGCGTGTTGATGGTTGCGCATCACCGAGACGAAACAGCAAGTGGACTCCTCGATGCGTTGCAGATAGCGGCGAAAACTCTCCATGGCGGACAGGCCATCCGGCTTGTGCTGCTCCTTGTGGCTGGCCAGAGTGCGCCGAATCGGCACCCTTCTGCCATGAATGGCAGCCTGCCACAACAAACGCGGCCAGCTGGCCAACGTAACGCTGCCATCATAAACCGGAACCGGATACAACGGCTGCTGCGTTGAACCCGTATACCCCTCGGGCAGACACCAGAACGGTGCAAACAGCACCTTGTCGGCCAACTCCGGAAGACGCCACCCTTCCCAGGAGGGCAGTATCGGATCCCAGATCACATCCAATTGCGACAGAAGCTCTACCTTGCCCACACCCGGCAGGCACCAGTTGTCATACACATTGGCCACCAGCTTGATCCCCGGATGCTCCTGGCGCAGTTGTGCGATCATCGCCTCGTACTCCAGCCGGAAACAGGTGGCAGGGATATCGTGTTCAAAAATCACGATATCCGGTTTTTTCATCCGACACAGCTCAAGGATGAACGGCACACAATCGACCAGATTGGCAAAACGCTCATTGAAAACCGGATGAGATTCCGCCTCCCAGCCGTAGGCATTCATCGCCTCGGCCATGCCTGGACCGATCGAGGAGAGATGAGTGCGGAAATTGAAATGGGCGGCTTCCGTGTTCCCGGTTGCCTCAGTATAGATCGGATACTGGGTCTCTCTCTGAAATATCAAAACCTTGCGCCGCTGTCGCGGCGACCCCGAGGGCGGCAGTCTCAGATCCACCAATTTGGCCTTGGCACGTCCCTTCTGTCGCAACTCCTCCCAGGACCAAACCGGCATCGGAGATCGACAATCGAAGATGTTCCGGAATTGTGGCAGAACCGCCCGACACAATTCAAGCAGCTGTTCGGTCAAATCCATCCGGGTCAGCGCGGCCTCGGTATGCAACAACCCATTGGTCACGCACTGCCCAAGAAAAGGCAACTCGAACAGCAGACGCTCCTGATCGGACAACCCGTCCGTCTGCGTCCAGAGCATCTCCAAGGCTCGCGCCTTGGTTTCCGGCTGATTGAACAAAATCGCACCCGCGCCCAAGGCCAATGAAATATAGAAATGTCGGTACCCGGATTGATCCAGCAACATGGCCAACAGGTAGGCGGAACGCAGTCGCCCCTCGGCAAACAGCTTCTGCATGGCGATCAGGATCCAATCCGGCTCGTATTGCCGGACAAAATCGTGCAAGCGGAACAGATCCTGCTCCGCATCCAACTGAAAGACAGTCTGGATGAACTCCTGCATCAGGTGATCTCCTTAAGCGTGCCTCGATGACTCCAAAGCCAACGCCACGCTCCGCTGCTCAAAGACGGTTGCCGGAGATGCCGTCAATCAGACAGAAAAAACAGCACCGTCTCATAGATGGATTCGGTATAATGGCGCATCAGGATGCGATAATCTCGACGCATGCCGAGGATTACTTCCGGAATCCGATAATAATCTCCTGCCACATGGTAGGCGGAGATCGCCAGCCGGGGATGATGGTCGAGGATCAAGCCGCGCGCCCCCTCCAGGGCGGCCAATTCCGCGCCTTCGATATCCATCTTGATCAGAGTAGGTGGATCACACCCCTCCAACAGCCGATCCAGTCGATCGACCGGCACCACAATCGGGCCATCATCCGCCAGTCGCGAGGTCGATCCCAGTGGTTGCATACGCAGTTCGGCGCGTCGCTCGGCAACCCCCATCCCGTACAGATGAACATCCCGCAACCCTTCAAGCCTGCTTTGGCAAACCCGGAAATTGGCGGGATCGGGTTCGAACAGCTGCACAGAGCGATACCCAGGCGCATGCCGAATGAACTCCAGGGTATTGGCCCCATCGAATCCGCCCACATCCACGAAACACTCCCCATCCGGAGAAAGTTTCAGGAAATCCTCGAAATATTGCTCATCCTCCCGTGTCGCAAACCCTTCCAGACAGGCAATGTCGTAAGTGGTCTTGAAGGCAATCAACTGGTCAAAAATACGCCGGGATTCGTCATCGTCCAACAGGCTCCGGCACCACTCATAGCGCGCACGATTGGACGCATAATCCTCTCGAAACCCCTCGTTCATCGATATCTCGACCAGAGGCAATCCAGAGTGCCGCAAAAAGGAGAAATAGTCCAAATGGGCAATGCCCAGTGCATCAAGCCGCCGACCAGCGCTCAACGGACGCCCCCCGGAGACCACCAGTACCAGGGCATCTGCCGGCAACGCCTCGCTACGGATCAGCGGAAGACCGCAATACGTCACGGCATCGGTAAAATCATCAACGATCCCGTCCACGCGCACCAGACGGACCACGCCCTCAGCATAAATATTACGCCCCATGAGGTATTTCCGCCCCTGGGCGGCACTCAGAAAACGCTCACAAAACCACCTGGCATCCATCTTTTGCACCCTGCAAAAAAACATGCACGTTGGGTGAGTCCATGTTGGCATCACCCATCCCACCCTTTTGTGAACGGTTACAATTTCTCATGAACTCTAACCTTGCACGCCAGCAGGACGACTCAGACGGTCTGCACACCACTTTTGATAACAACCGGCAAAAAAAGTCTCCAGCTGATCGATCACTTCGCAGTCCGGAACGCCCATCACCTTGCCCATCAAAATGCGCGATGCCTCGGACAACAGCTTCTCATCCGCCTCGATCATCGGATAGGTGCGCTTCAGCCGCTTCAAACCCGCCACCGCACTCTCGACTTCAGGTCGCGCAATCGCAAGGGGTGTCACCGGAACCTCGACCGGTTCGACAGGAGGAGCCTGTATGGCGCGCTCGCTTTGAAGAAATCGCCCGAAACGCAACAACGTGGATTGCTCCTCAGGCGCCAAGCCCCGCCACAGATCCAGCAACTCGCGCTTGTTTTGATCGGCGTTTCCCATCCACATCTCTCACTCCCCGATTCCAACGCACTCTCACAAACTTCCACGCCATGCAGACCAAGCCATTCCTAGATACTCGTGCACCACGACATGCGCATTTTGTATGTTTTCCAAGGCAATGATCCCGAATATCCGTTCCTGTAACGTATCCGTTCCTCGCAAACGGTGTCCCGTCGGCCCGGGAATCGGCTCCATCCCTTGCTTGCCAAACAGTGCCATGGACCTGGGCATATGTACGGCGGAAGTAACCAGCACGAAACGGGCCTCCCCGATCATCCCGTGTATCAATCGGGCCTGATCCGCCGTATCCAGCGAGCCATCCTCAATCCGGATCCGGTCTGAGGACAGACCCAGATCCAGTGCCACGCGCGCCATGCCCAACGCCTCCGCGACATCACCGATCGGTGCCCCCCCTGACAGCAACAACCGGCTTTGCGGGTGCAGACCCACGATCCGCATCCCCTCAACCAGCCGCATCATCGATTCTCGTCCCAGTTGCGCGGTCACGGGAATCGAAGGGTCGGCAATCACACCTCCCCCCAATACCACGACGTACTCCGGGTCAACTCCCGCTTGAGCGTTATACGGTGGGTAACGTTTCTCCAGACCTGCCAACAGTGGATCAACCACAAAAGCGTTGCCAAACACCATCCATGCGAGGATGGACACGCTCACCAAACCCCGTCCCCATCCACGCCACCGGCCAAACCAGAGCAAAATGACCCCCGCCACCCCCAACAGCATGATCCACGAGAAAGGCAGCAGAAGAAAACCAAGAATTTTTTTGATCGTGAAAAACAGAGGTTCCACGTTTCGATCGCCTCAACCCCACCAGATCATCCCCGGCTTCGGGCGCGGCTCGAAGGGGATCGCCACACGCCCATCGGTCTGTTGCGCGCGCTGCTCCTCGGCGCTCTCCAACAAATGCTGACGGGCCAGATACTCACCGATCTCCAGCACCCAGGCTTCCTGACGCGCTTTCAAAGGCGGACCGCTGTTTTGCGCCACCGTGTGGGTCACCAGATCGATCATCACCTCCGCACCACGCGCGAGCAGCACGGTCACCGCCACCGGCACCGTGCCCTCCAGATGCACCTCGTGACGGACCACGCCTCCGCAACCACCGCTCATCGCTTGACCGGCAACACGATCCGGCGTTTATTCACCTCGCGGCGTGGACGATAGAAAATCGCCACATGACCAATCATCCCCGCCTGGGCACACCCGGTTGCCGCAACGATCTCCTCGCAAAAGAGGCTTTTCTCCTCCTTGAACTCATTGAATTTGATCTTGATCAACTCATGATCCTCCAGGGCGCGCTCCACTTCGAGCATGAGATTGAGCGTCAACCCCTCCTTGCCGATCCAGACCACCGGCTGAAAACCATGCGCCAGACCGCGCAGGTATTTGCGCTGTTGACCGGTCAATTCGATTGCAACCCCGCCTTTTGCGGTGTCGTTGGCATCTTCACATGAACTCATCATTCAACCCTTCGTGCAAAACGGCAACGCCCAGGGTCTCCTGCACCATCTCTTGCAGAGCCTCGGCATCCGGAACAAACGCGACATGAAACAGCGCATCCCCCTGATGAACCAGGGGTTGGTTGGTGTGACCGATGATCACCCCTTCGCGGTCAGCGCGCACCTCGACCATCTCCGATCCCAACGGATTGGCCACAAAACCAAGCAACTCCCCCTTGTGGACATGCGCCCCGGCCCGTTTTACCGCCCGCATCAGGCCGCTCTCCGGAGCGCGCACCCAGCGGCTGGATCGGGCGGTCCACCACTTGGACCAGAGCGGCGGCACCTTGCTCCCCTCAAGCATGCCCAAATGGCGCATCACACCCAGGATCCCTTTCAAGCCGGCTTGAATCGCCACCTCATCCAGCCGGAGCGCCTCGCCACCCTCGTAAAGCAGCACCGGCACTCCGACCGCATCCGCCGCAGCGCGCAGCGAACCATCCAGCAGGTCGGCGTACAGATGGACCGGCGCGTGAAACGCCTTGGCCATGGCCTCGACTGCCGGACTGCCTGCCTTGCCGCGCGTCTGAGGCAGATTGAAACGCTGGCGCGTTCCGGCGTGCAGATCGATGCCGTGGGTGGCACGCGCGACGATCTGGCGCATAAAAAGATCCGCAGTACGCGCGGCCAGAGAACCGTGCGCCAATCCAGGAAAAGAGCGGTTCAAGTCGCGATGATCGGGAAAGTAGCGGCTGTGATGCAAAAATCCCAACATGTTGACCACCGGGACCACCAACAGCGTGCCGCGCAGACCGCGCAGCACCCGTTCGAGCAACAGCCGGCGGCAGATTTCCACGCCGTTGAGTTCATCGCCATGCAGCGCTGCACTGACAAACAGGCAAGGCCCGGCGCGGACGCCGTGGACCACATGCACCGTCAGTTCGACCGGGGTATGCGTATGCAGCCGGGTCACCGGTATCCGCGCCACCATCCGCTCGCCCGGTTGCACCCGCACGCCGGCGATTTCGATCGGTTCGTTTTTTTTTGGACGCTTGGGCCGATCCGTCATGGCTGGTTCCTTCTCAGGCGTACGTCTCCTCTCTAATAGGCCGACAGAGCTGATTTGACAGCCTGGCATGATTCGCTTTTACTGGTAAAAAAAAGAGAGGGTCTGGGAGATTCATCTCCCAGGGTTTTGACTTTGACTTTAGCGCGCTCTTTACAAGAAGCATTTTTCGCGCCTTTTCTAGAAAAATGCGCCGCGCGCCGCCTTGAGTGCAGGATTGTTTTGCGCCTTTTGCAAAACAATCCCGCGAACATGGCCCAAGAACAAAGCCGCGTGACAGAGGCTACCGGAGAGATCTTTGTTCAGAAATGACTCCACCCGGCCTGATCCAACACCAACGGCACGCCATCGGAGAGCATCACCACCTCCGTCCCCTCGGTGATCTCGCCAATCTCGGTCAAGGCCACACCGGCCCGTTCGGCCAGGGTATGCAGCATCTCCAACGCACCCGGTGATGCGGTGAACAACAGCTCGTAATCCTCGCCGCCGGTCAACACGCGACCCATCAAACCCGGATCCCGCAACAACTGACGCCGGGCTGCCCCGGAGAGCGGAATCCGCTCCACTTCAACTCGCGCCCCTTTGGCCGACGCCTCGCAGATGTGCCCCAGATCGGCCACCAATCCATCCGAGACATCGATCACCGCTCGCACCGCCGCCGCATCCGCCACCGCCACGCCCAACCCGACACGCGGCTCGGGCAGATCCAACCGCCCCTCCAGATAACGCCGATCCATTTCGTTGACGCCGCTCACCCCCCCCTGACGGATCGCCAACCCCAAGGCCGCATCCCCGATCGTGCCGGTCACCAGAATCCGATCCCCCACCTCGGCACCCGAACGGGACAAAGCACGTCCCTGACTCACCAGACCGAACAGTGTCACATGGATGGTACGCCCGGCCTGCGAGCCGGTGGTGTTGCCGCCCACGATCGACACGCCGAACCGCTCACCGCTCTCACGCAATCCACGGGTGAATTCGGCCAGCCACTGCGATGGGGTCTCGCCCGGCAGGCTCAAAGCCAACAAATACCAGTTCGGCTGCCCACCCATGGCCGCGATGTCCGACAGGTTGACCCGCAACGCCTTCTGTCCGAGCAAAAACGGATCATCCTCTGCCCGGAAATGAACCCCCTCCACCAGTGCATCCACCGTGGCGAGCAGTTGCTGAGTACGCGGCACGGCCAATACCGCTGCATCATCGCCGATGCCGGTGATCACCCCGCTCGCACCAGGCTTCTGCAACGGCAGGAAAAACTCCCGAATCAGTGGAAACTCCCCAAGTGATGCCAAGGTCGTGGCAATCTCCTCCTTCATTGCGCACCTCCCTTTGCCTGTACCTGTCCACTCCGGATCCGACTGGCCAGGTTATCCATCACCCCGTTGACAAACGCGCCCGAACCATCCTCGCCGTAACGCTTCGACAGCTCGATGGCCTCGTGGATCACCACCTGCACCGGCAACTCCGGCTCGGCGAGCAGCTCGTAGATCCCCTGTCGCAGGATGTTGCGATCAATGGTCGAAATGCGCGACAAAGACCAGTTGCTCGCCCCCAGACTGATCCAGTGGTCCAGCTCCGCCAACCGGCTCCAGGCTCCGGCAGCCACCTTCTGGAAATAGTCCAGATCCGCATGGCCATCCGCGTTGTCCTCGCACAGCTGCAGCACGGCGAGATGGATCCCGTCCCCGGTGATGTCGCACTGATACAAGGCCTGCAAGGTCAACTCGCGCGCCTTGTGCCGACTGCGTCCCGTACCCGTCCCCGCCTCCTGTGTCCCACCGGTCAAGGTGGCATGGAACGGCGCACGAGATGAAAGTGAATTCATGGTCAATGGTATACCCTTACGTATTTTTTATGTCATTCGTTCTCGCAAAAAAGAGGGGGGCTCGGAGTGCGCCATCCTCATTGAATGCGACTATTTTTCCAATCAAACCGCACCTGTTTTGGGATGCATGGTTTTTCGCAAGGCGGCGCGCGGCGCATTTTTCTAGAAAAGGCGCGAAAAATGGTTCTTTTGAAGAGCACACTAAAAGTCAAAAACAAAACCCTGGGAGAGGAATCTCCCAGACCCTCTCTTTTTTTTCACCCATAAAAACTACACATTCCAAGCCGGGTGCGGTTTAAATGAACAGGATGTCAATCCAGTTTCTTGAACAGATCGATCATCTCGATCACACTCAACGCGGTCTCCCACCCCTTGTTGCCCGCCTTGGATCCGGCCCGTTCGATCGCCTGTTCCAAGGTGTCGGTGGTCAGCACCCCGAATCCGACCGGTACGCCGCTATCCAGACTCACCGCCGCCACCCCTTTGCTCACTTCGGCGGAGACGTAATCAAAGTGCGGTGTTGAACCGCGAATCACCGCGCCCAGGCAGATCACCCCGTGATACCGGCCACTGCTGGCCGCTTTCTGGGCAGCCATCGGGATCTCGAAGGCCCCCGGCACGCGCAGGATGGTGATCGACTCGCGGCTCGCCCCGTGGCGCAACAGACCATCCAACGCCCCTTCAAGCAGCCGCTCGGTGATGAAACTGTTGAAACGGGCCACCACAATGGCAAACCGTGCGCCACTGGCATCCAGATGGCCTTCCAACGTGCGGATTTCACTGCTCATGCCTTCTTCTCCCCACAACCGCTAACGCTGCCCGTCCGCATCAAGCGAACTGGCGCAGCAGATGACCCATCTTGTGGTGTTTGACCTCCAGATAGGCCGCATTGCCGGCCCGGGCCGGGATTTCGATCGGCACGCGCTCGACCACCTCCATCCCATACCCCTCCAGGCCGATGATCTTCTTCGGATTGTTCGTCATAATGCGCAGGCGTCGCACGCCCAGATCCTTCAAGATCTGCGCGCCAATGCCGTAATCGCGCAGATCGGGTGGGAAACCGAGTTCCAGGTTGGCCTCGACCGTATCCCGTCCCTGATCCTGAAGGTTGTAGGCGTGCATCTTGTTGACCAGGCCGATGCCGCGCCCTTCCTGGCGCAGATAAAGCAGAATGCCGCTCTCTTCCTGGCCGATCCGTCGCATGGCCGCGTGCAACTGACTGCCGCAATCGCAACGCTGACTGCCGAACACGTCCCCGGTCAGACACTCCGAATGGACCCGCACCAGCACTGGCTTTTCGGGATCGATCTCCCCCTTGACCAGCGCCACGTGTTGAAACTCATCCACCTGGTTGCCAAAGATGATCAACCGCCACTCGCCGCCGAAATCGGTCGGCATGCGTGTCTCCACCACCCGGTGGACCAGTTGTTCGTGCGAGGTGCGAAAGGAGATCAGATCCGCGATCGTGGCAATCTTCAACCCCATGCGGCGTGCCAGCTCCATCAGATCCGGCACGCGCGCCATGCTGCCATCCTCTTTCAGGATCTCACAAATCACCGCAGCCGGCTTCAAGCCGGCCAGACGGGACAGATCCACCGAGGCCTCGGTGTGACCCGCGCGCACCAGCACGCCGCCATCCTTGGCCACCAGCGGAAAAACATGGCCCGGACGCACCAGGTCGCACGGCGAACTGGCATCATCGATGGCCACCGCCACGGTACGGGCACGGTCATGCGCCGAGATGCCGGTGGTCACGCCGGTTTTGGCCTCGATGGAGACCGTGAAGGCGGTTTTGAACTGGGCGTTGTTGTCCGCGACCATCAGCGGCAGTTGCAGCTGCCGCGCCCGATCGCCGGTCAAGGCCAGGCAGACCAGACCGCGACCGTGCATCACCATGAAATTCACCGCCTCGGCGGTGGCATACTGGGCCGGAATGACGAAATCCCCTTCGTTTTCGCGGTCTTCGTCGTCCACCAGGATCACCATGCGACCCTGACGAAACGCCTCGATCACCTCTTCGATTGAATCGAATTGAAATTCCATAATCGACCGCACCTATCTTTAGAAATACGTTCACTGATGGGGTCCAGGGGCCCAAGGCCCCTGGTGGGGTTCGGGGCGAAGCCCCGAGGTTTGCCTTTGACTTTAGCGCGCTCTACAAAAAAGGAATTTTCACACGCAGCGTGAAAATTCCTTGCGCGCAGCCTTGGTTTCAGAAGAGGTTTTGCGTTTTTTGCAACGCCAGTCACCAAACCTTAAAGTCTCTGTCACGCGGCTTTGTTCTTGGGCCATGTTCGCGGGATTGTTTTGCAAAAGGCGCAAAACAATCCCGCATCCAAGGCGGCGCGCAGCGCATTTTTCGCAAAAGGCGCGAAAAATGCTTTTTGTAAAGAGCGCGCTAAAAGACAAAATCAAAACCCTGGGAGAGGAATCTCCCAGACCCTCTCTTTTTTTTCACCAATTAAAGCTGCTCAGCCCAAGCCACGTGTCGTTTAATACCCTTGCTGCCTCAGGAACGCTTCATCCAACCCGCTGCTCTTGTCGCGCGTCACACCACACGATGCACCCCGCGCCAACAACCGCTCCACATACCGACCCAACAGGTCACTCTCGATGTTCACCAAACCACCCGGCGCCAAAACGGCCAACGTGGTCTCATGCTGCGTGTGCGGAATCAAATTGATCGAAAACCGCGTCTCCTCGCCCACATCCTCCACCCGGTTGACCGTCAGACTCACCCCATCAATCGCAATCGATCCCTTGGCCACCACATAGCGACCCACCGCACCCGGCACCCGGAACCACACCTCCAGCGACCGCCCGCGCGGCGCAATGCGCTCCACCCGCCCGACCGCATCCACATGCCCTTGTACCAGATGCCCATCCAAACGCCCGCCGAAACTCAACGCCCTCTCCAGATTGACACGTGCACCGGCCAGCAAGTTCCCCAGCGTCGTCACCTCCAGAGAGGCTGCCGAAACCTGCACCGCAAAACCGCTGGGTTTCGTTAATTCTACGACCGTCAGGCAAACACCGGATACCGCGATCGAATCGCCGAGTTTGACCCCGGAAAAATCGCATTCAATCCGCAAAAGCCACTCCGACGAGGAGCGTTCCACGGCCCGGATCACCCCCACCCGTTCGATCAGGCCAGTAAACATCGCGATCCCTCAAAATCCCCTTCGATCAGCAGATCTTCGCCCACCTGGCTGACGTTCATGTTCACCAGTCGCTGCGCATCCGCCAGGGAACCGATACCGATACTGTCCAGAAGCCCGCGTGAATCCTGTCCGCCGATCAGCTTCGGGGCCACGAACAGCGCCAACCGGTCGGCCAACCCGGCCTCAAGCAGTGCACCGGTCAATACCGAACCGGCCTCGCACAACACGCTGGTCAGATCCAGTTCCGCCAGACGCGACATCAAATCACTCAAACTCACCCGCCCGTCCGGGGTTTCGCGGCACGGGATCACCCGCACATTGGCGCGCGCCCCCAACGCTTCGGCGCGGGCGAAATTGGCGCCGCGACCGGTGGCGATCCACAAGGGTGAGTCGACCGAGGAGTCGAACACCCGTGCGCCATCCGGAATGCGCAGCCGCGAATCGACCACCACCCGCACCGGATCGCGTCCACCCGGCATGCGGCAGTTCAAGCGCGGATTGTCGGCCAGAATCGTCCCGATCCCGACCAAAACCGCGTCATGCTGATCACGCATGCGCTGCACCCGTGCCCGGGCCGCCGGGCCGGTGATCCACTGGCTCTCGCCGGTGCGCGTTGCGGTCTTGCCGTCGAGCGAAGCGGCCAATTTCAGGGTGATCAGCGGGCGCTCCTGCTCGATCCAGGTGATGAAGGGCCGGTTGATCTCGAACGCCTCCTCACCGCGTACCCCGACCACCACCTCGATCCCCGCCGCGCGCAACCGCTCCACGCCACGTCCCGAGACCTGCAGGTTCGGATCGATCATCGCCACCACCACCCGCGTCACGCCGGCCTGGATCAAGGCATCGGCGCACGGCGGGGTGCGTCCATGATGGGAGCAGGGCTCCAGATTGACATAGGCGCAGGCTCCGCGCGCCCGCTCCCCGGCCTGGCGCAGGGCGTACACCTCGGCGTGCGACGCACCGGCATAGGGGTGATACCCCTGACCCACGATCTGTCCATCCCGCACGATCACGCAGCCGACCACCGGATTGGGCCGGGTGCGTCCCGTGGCCCGCGCCGCGAGACGCAAGGCCAGGGCCATGTGGCGACGATCGTGGTTTGCGGGCATCCGGGCCCCCCTGGTTTCAAGAATCCATCACATACCGGGATAAACGGGAAATCTTTGGCACAGCTCCGCCACCTGCGCGCGGGTTTCCGCCTCCACGCCGGCATCCCCTTCCGGGTGTTGCGACAAGGCATCCACCACCCGCACGATCAGACCGCCGATGGTGACAAACTCCGCTTCACCAAAGCCGCGTGTGGTCGAGGCCGGGGTGCCGAGCCGAATTCCGGAGGTGATGAACGGCGAGCGCGGATCGTTGGGAATCGCATTCTTGTTGCAGGTGATGCCCGAACGCTCCAGCGCCCTTTCGGTATCCTTGCCGGTGATGTTGCGCGAGGTGAGATCCACCAGCATCAGGTGGTTGTCCGTGCCGCCCGAGACGATGCGCAACCCCCCGGCGACCAACGTTTCGGCCAGCGTGCGGGCATTGGCGCGCACCTGCTGGATATACCCCTTGTACTCCGGACGCAGCGCCTCGCCAAAGGCCACCGCCTTGGCCGCGATCACATGCATCAGCGGTCCCCCCTGGATGCCGGGGAAGATCTTGGAGTTGATCTTCTTGGCCAGATCCTCGCGATTGGTCAGGATCATGCCGCCGCGCGGACCCCGCAGGGTCTTGTGGGTGGTGGTGGTGACGATATCGGCAAAGGGGAAGGGGTGGGGGTGTTCGCCCACGGCCACCAGGCCCGCGAAGTGGGCCATATCGACCAGCAGCGCCGCGCCGCACTTGTCGCAGATCGCCCGAAATCGCTCGAAATCGATCACCCGGCTGTAGGCCGAAGCCCCGGCCACGATCACCTGGGGGTGGTGTTCCAGGGCCAGCTCTTCGAGTTTGACATAATCGATGTGTTCGGTTTGCGGATCAAGGCCGTACTGCACCGCCTTGAACAACTGACCGGAGAAATTCGGCGCCGCGCCGTGGGTCAGGTGGCCGCCGTGGGCCAGCGACATGCCGAGCAGCAGCTCGCCGGGTTCCATCAGCGCCAGCAGGGCCGCCATGTTGGCCTGCGACCCCGAGTGGGGCTGCACGTTGGCATATTGGCAGCCGAAGAGCTGTTTGGCCCGGTCGATCGCCAGATCCTCGGCCTTGTCCACGAACTCACAGCCACCGTAGTAGCGTTTGTGGGGATACCCTTCGGCGTACTTGTTGGTCAGGACGCTGCCCTGGGCTTCGAGCACCGCCCGGGTGACGATGTTTTCCGAGGCGATCAGTTCGATCCGGTCGCGTTGGCGCCCCAACTCCTCGCGGATGGCGGCAAAAATATCGGGGTCGGCAAGTCGCAGTGCATCCATGGGTCAAGTTCCGTCCAAGATGAAGATGTTGAATCAAACTGTCAGGGGTCCAGGGGGATTATCCCCCTGGTGGGATCCAAGGGCAAAGCCCTTGGGACTTTAGCCTTTAGCGCGCCAAAGTCAAAAGCAAAACCCTGGGAGATGAATCTCCCAGACCCTCTCTTTTTTTTTTACCAGTAAAAACGACACATTCCAAGCTGGGTGCGGTTTAAAGTCAAAAACAAAACCTTGGGGACTTAACGTTTACCTTCCCGCCGCCATTTCCAACTTTTCCAACCGCCGCTGATGCCGCCCCCCCTCGAACGACTCCCGCAACCACACATCCACCACACCGCGCGCCACCGCCACCCCCAACACCCGTCCACCCAATACCAGCACATTGGCATCATTATGCTGCCGCGACAGACGCGCCGTGTATTCATCATGACACAACGCCGCCCGAATCCCGACCCACCGGTTGGCCGCAATGCTCATCCCCAACCCGGTGCCGCACAACAAAATCCCCCGATCCCCCGGTCCCGACGCCAGCAACGCCTCGCACAGCCGCGCAGCCAGATCCGGATAGTCGACCGACTCCGGACCATCTACGCCGAAATCGATCACCTCCAAGCCGTGCTGATCCCGGATCCAGGCCACCAGATCCCGCTTCAACTCAAACGCGCCATGATCGGCGGCCACAAAAATCCGCATCACCCCACCCCAACCGTCACACACTCATAAGGGGTCCATGGTATCCCACTGATGACACTGCGGGCATTTCCAGTAGATATCCTGCGACTTGAAACCGCACCGACCGCACTGAAACGCCGGTTGCGCACCCAGCAACCCATCCAGATGACGCCGTGCGATCTCCAAAGCCTCCTTGCCCTGATCACGCCGATCCAGCAAAGCGATCAACGGGGCCACGATCACCAACGCACGCGGATGGTGCGCCTTGCCGACCCGCAACACCTCCACCGCCTCATCCGGACGGCCACGCCGTTCCAACAAACGGGCCCAATGCAACACCAATCGCGGGGACGAGGCCAACGCGGCATGCGCGGTGCGCATGCCCCGGAAAAACCCCTCTTCATCGCCCGCCTGTTCATAAGCGCGGCGCATCAGATCTAGCAGCATGAAACAGTGACTCGGACGACTCCCCTTGACCCCTTCGAGCACCTCGATGGCCTCATGCGTCCGTCCCTGGGACAACAACAGCTCCCCCAGCAACCGCCGCCCCTCCACGCACCCCGGATAGACCCGGATCGCCTCGGCAAACTGCACCATCGCCCGTTCGCCGCCCGATTTGGTCCCCGGTCGCTGCTGCTCCTCCAACCCCATGCGCACCCGGATGTGCGCCTCACGCTGTGGATCCTTCTCTTCGGTCACCTTCTCCCAACGCTTGAGAATCTCCAGGGCCATATCCCAACGCCCCTCGTTCTCATGCATCGCCTGCAACCCGGCCAACGCCGCCCGATGCTCCGGATCAACCCGCAACACCTGCCGATAGGCCTCCACAGCGCGATCCACGAAACCACCCTGGCGATAATCCTCGGCCAAGGCATGCAACGCTGCCGTGCGATGCGCCTCCGACAGATTCGGTCGCGCAATCAACGTCTGATGGATGCGAATCGCCCGTCCGACCTCACCACGCGCCCGAAACAGCTTGCCGAGCGACAGATGGATCTCCACGGTCTCGGAGTTGATCCGGACGAATTTGACGAACTCCTCAATCGCCTTGTCCGGCTCATCAGCCAACAGGAAATTCAATCCGCGCAGATAGAATGCCGACTCCTCACCGCCATCCTCCCGACGCCGGGCATGCGCCCCCTCTTCCCGTCCCAGGCGACGCCCCGCGCCGAAGATGACCGCCCCCAAGGTGACGGCCAGAGCCGCCCAACCCGCAAGGTGAGGAAGATCCATTCAAGCCCTATCCGCAAACATTAATCATTGACCAGGGGGAGTGTGCGCAGATTGGCCAACTCCCGTTCCAGGGCGCGGTTCTGTTCGCGCAACAACTCCAAAGCGCGATGCTGACGCACTTCACCCGACCAGCCGGAAAAGGCCCCAAGCACGAATCCCAAGAACAGGGGCACGAAAACCACCACGAACAGTGGCACATGGCCCACGATCCAGCCACCGGGAAGGGTCACCGGAACCTCGGCCTGATTGCCCATGGCAAACAGAATGGCCACGACCCCGAGAATCGTTGCCACGATCAAGCGGATCCAACCGAACATGCCATTCAACCGATATCATGCAGGCACGAACTTGACAGGATGGAGGGAGATCCCCATCAACCCCCACCCGTGGAACGCCCGAAGGGTGTTCCACGGAAAAAACAAACGGGAGGAATCCGACGTTGCTCGCCTCTCCATCGGCGAGCAAGCGCCCGATTCCTCCCGTCACACCCCGAACTACACGTCCACCCGCTTGCGCAGCTCTTTCCCGGCCTTGAAGAACAGCACCCGCTTGGCATCCACCAGCACATGGTCACCGGTCTTCGGGTTGCGGCCATCGCGCGAGCGGCGATGCTTGACCCCGAAACTGCCGAATCCCCGCAACTCCACCCGGTCATCCCGATCGAGCGAACCGCTGATGGTCTCGAACACCGTGTTGACAGCCACCTCCGCCTCTTTGCGGGAGATCTCCATCTTACCCGCGATGGCACTGATCAGCGACGACTTGGTCATGAGCCACTCCTTTTACACCAACAAGAGGATAAAGTTTCAACCGTCAACCGGCTCAACGTCCGGACTGTTGTTTTTCCAACGCCTGGCTCAACAGTTCGCCCAGACTGCTGGTGGCGCTGCCCGGATCGGCGGCATACTCCTTGATGCTCTGCCGCTCCTGGCTGATCTCCATGGATTTGATCGACAGCATCACCTTGCGCTTCTGACGATCCACCTGGATCACCTGCGCGGTCACCTCACCGCCAACCTTGAAATCCACGCCATCGCGATCATCACGCGAATACTCGGACTTGCGCAGGAAACCTTCGATCTCCTCGCCCAGCTGCACCACCACGCCGGCCTGGCTCACCTCTTTGACCATACCGATCACGGTTTCGCCCTTGCCATGGGCATCGGCCCACTGCGTCCAGGCATCCGGAGTGGCCTGCTTGAGACCCAGGGAGATGCGCTCCTTTTCGGGATCGAGCGACAACACCACCGCCTCGACCTCCTGGCCACGCTGATAGCTCTTGAGCAGATCTTCCGGCGGATTCGGATCCCAGGTGACATCCGACAGGTGCACCAGACCGTCGATATCGCCATCCAGGCCGACAAACAGTCCGAATTCGGTGATGTTCTTGATCTCGCCGCGCACCGTGGTTCCCACGGGATAGCGCTCGGCAAAGGTCTGCCACGGATTCTCCAGGCACTGCTTGACGCCCAGCGAGATGCGACGACGCTCGGCATCCACATCCAGCACCATCACCTCGACCTCCTGGCCAACGTTGAGCACCTTGGAGGGGTGGAGGTTCTTCTTGGTCCAGGCCAGTTCGGAGACGTGCGCCAGACCCTCGACCCCGGCTTCCAACTCCACAAAGGCGCCGTAGTCGGTGATGTTGGTGACCACGCCCCGGAAGCGGGCACCTGCCGGATACTTGGCGCCGATCCCTTCCCACGGATCGGTCTGGAGCTGCTTGATGCCCAGGGAGATGCGCTGCGTCTCGGAGTTGAACTTGATCACCTGCACGCCGACCGTGTCACCCACCGTGACCACGCTCGACGGATGCTTGACCCGTTTCCAGGACATGTCGGTGATGTGCAGCAGGCCGTCGAGGCCGCCCAGATCCACGAAGGCACCGTAATCGGTGATGTTCTTGACCACGCCGTCGAGGATCATCCCCTCGTGCAGGGTCTCCAGCAGGGCGGTACGGGCGCTTTCACGCTGCTTCTCGATGACCGAGCGGCGCGACACCACGATGTTGCCGCGACGACGATCCATCTTGAGGATCTCGAAAGGTTGCTCCTCGTCCTGCAGACGGGAGATGTCGTGCACCGGACGGACATCCACCTGCGAACCCGGCAAAAAGGCCGCCAGGGAGTTGATATCCACCGTGTAGCCGCCCTTGACCTTGCCCATGATGCGGCCACGTACCACGGCACTGTCGTTGAAGGCCTTCTCCAGATTGATCCAGGCCTCTTCCCGCTTGGCCTTCTCACGCGAGAGCACCGCCTGACCATTCTGGTCTTCGCAGCGCTCCACGAATACATCCACCTTGTCGCCGACCGCCAGGGTCAGGGTGCCATCGGCGTTCAAGAACTCCTTGACGTTCAGCCGGCCTTCGGATTTCAGACCAACATCGATGACGAACTCTTCACCTTCACGCTGGATGATGGTGCCAGTGATGACCTGGCCCTCTTTGCCCACACCCTTGCCGAACGACTCTTCCAGCAATGCACCAAAATCTTCATCTTCAAATTCAAAATCGAGGTTAACGGATTGAGAAGCCACGGGACCAACACCTTCGGTTAATGGTTAACGGGGACCAACTCCCCACATGGAAATGGTCATGATGGGGTTCTCCCCCGATCATGCAAATCAGCAGGCCGCAGCGTTGCCACTCCCATCGAACAAGGGGGCGATCAACCGCCATACGGCCTGACAACTCTCCTTAAGACTCAATGGGCTGGTATCGACCAGAACCGCACCCGGTGCTGCCTCCATCGGGGCGTGGGCACGTCCGGCGTCACGGGCATCGCGTTCGGCCATGCCTGCGATCAATTCAGTCAAATTAACAGCTTCTCCGCGCGCTTGCAACTCCACAGCACGCCGTTTCGCCCGTTCTTCAAGCGACGCGGTCAAAAAGATTTTCAGATCCGCATCCGGCCATACCTTGGTGCCCACATCGCGACCATCCAGGATGATGTTTTGCTCGTGGCCATAGCGACGTTGGAAATCCAACAGCGCGGCACGCACCCCTGGCATGGCCGCCACTTTGGAGGCGGTCTGTCCCACCGCCTCGACGCGCAACGCCAGCGTCACCTCCTCATCGCCCAGAAACGCCCCGTAGCAACCGGCTCCCAACGCCCGAAAGGCAAACGGCATCGTGCCGGCCACACGCGCCAATTCAGCCTCCCCTGTCAGACCACCGCGCAGCGCGATCAATCCCACCGCCCGATAGAGCGCACCGGTCTCCAGATAGGCCAGACCGAACCGCTCGGCAGCCGACCGGCAGACCGCCCCCTTGCCAGCCCCCGCCGGACCATCGACCGCCACCACAAGTCGCCGCCCCTTGGCCGGCCAATCCGCACCAGGCTCACCCGTCATGCCACTCACACCCATCACGCCCATCACGCCAGATTTCCCGCGTCAATCCATTCGATCTTCGCCCCCAACCCGTTCATCCGATTGGCAAAGCCCGGGAACGAGGTCTCGATGTTCGCCTTGCCGGTCACCCGCACCGGCTGACGTGCCGCCATGCCGGCCACCATCAGGCTCATGGCCACGCGATGATCCCCGAACGCCTCGGCCAGACCTCCCCCCTCCAACCCTTCAGGACGACCGATCACCCGCATGCCGTCCGCCAACTCCTCGATGTGCGCCCCCTGTGCCCCGAGTCCCAGCGCCATTGCCCGGATCCGATCGCTCTCTTTCACCCGCAACTCCTCGGCCCCGGTCACCACGGTCTCCCCTTCGGCACAGGCCGCAGCCAGGGCGAACACCGGGAACTCGTCGATGGCGCGTGGCACCACCTCCGGTGGCACATCAATCCCTTTCAAACGGGAGTGGCGGATCCGCAGATCGGCGACCGGCTCCCCGCCGGCATCACGCGGGTTGAGTACCTGGATATCGCCCCCCATCTCCAGCAGCAGATCCAGCAAGCCGGTACGGGTCGGATTGATCCCCACGCCGCGCAACATCACCTCCGAGCCGGGCACCAGCAGGGCCGCCACCATCGGAAAGGCGGCGCTGGAGATATCCCCCGGTACGGTCATCTCCAGTGCGGTCAGACGTGAATGGCCGGTCACGGCCACGGTGAGACCATCCCGTTCCACCGTCACCCCGAAAGCGGCCAGCATCCGTTCGGTGTGGTCGCGCGACAAGGCCGGTTCGCTCACCGTCGTGCGTCCCGAGGCGGTCAGACCGGCCAGCAGGACAGCGGTCTTCACCTGTGCCGAGGCCACCGGACTGACGTATTCGATGCCGGTCAGATCGCTCCCCTGAATCGCCAGCGGCGCAAAGCGGTTGGCATCCCGTCCCAGGATGCGTGCGCCCATGCGCGCCAACGGAACTGCCACGCGGCCCATCGGACGTCCACGCAGGCTCTCATCCCCGGTCAACACCGAAAAAAAGGGCTGTCCGGCCAAAAGCCCGGACAACAGCCGCATCGCTGTACCCGAATTGCCCATATCGAGCACATCTTCGGGTTCGCTCAAGCCATCCAGTCCCACCCCGCGAATCCGCCAGGTACCGGAGGCATCGCGTTGCGCCTCCACCCCCATGGCGCGGAAGGCACCCACGGTTTTCAAGACATCCTCGCCTTCGAGCAGGTGATGAATCACGCTTTCGCCGTCGGCCAAAGAGCCCAGGATCACCGCCCGGTGTGAGATGGATTTATCCCCCGGAAGTTCGATTGTGCCCCTCAGGGCATCCGTGGGGTGGGAGATCAACATGACATCCAATCGGCGCGTATCGCCGCCTCTGTAAAAGATCCGATCCTGATCAACCCCTGCTGTGACAGGGGACCGGGAACCTTCGGTCCCCTGTCACAGCAGGGGTTGATTCGCCTTTTCACTCACACCCGGTCGGCCAGAAACTCATCATCAATCGTGTCGGAGTCGCCGAGATTGAGCGATACCAGACGCCTCAGATGGCTGAAACATTCGACATCCATATCCTGAAACCGGATGGCCACACCCCGTCCGGGCTGGGCGTGAATCACCGCGCCCTTGAAGGGCAACGAAATCGAACCCAGCTCCAAGGTGCCGCTCAAGATCGTGCCGAGGGGGGGGAGTGCGTCGTGGCTGTGGAACAACAAGCCACGCAGGCTGATGTTGCCGAACGAGCCGTGGTAAAAACGCCCCTCCTCGTCGCGCAGCACCAGCTCATAAGCGAAATCCACACGCGAATTGGCGCGACGATCGCGCGGTCCCTTCGTGGATTTGGAGTGTCCGGTCATCGGATCAATCCAGGGTATTCAATACGTCCCGGGTCTCCTCCCCGGAGAGACGGGCACCATGCCGGGTGACGAGTCGCGCGGAGGCCCGACAGGCCAACCGTCCGGCGCGCTCTGCCGTAAAACCGTGGGTCAGGCCGTACAGCAGGGCCCCGGCGAACAGATCTCCCGCGCCATTGGCATCGATGGCCTGCACCGGAATCCCCGGAATCCCGGTCTCGCACCCGTCGATGCGCACCACCGCCCCCTGTGCCCCCAGAGTCAGGCCAAAGGCCGGAGCGCGCTGCACAAGCGTTGCCTTGGCGGTTTCCAGATCTTCGCAGCGGGCATACCGCAACGCCTCGGCATGGTTGCAGAAGATCAGATCCACTCCGGCACCCATGATCTCCTCCAAGCCGTCGCGGAAATGGTCGATCATGCTGGCATCCGAAAAGGTCAAAGCGATCTTGACCCCGTGACGCCGGGCCAGGGCGACCGCTTCGCAGGCCGCCTGACGGGCAGACGGCGAGGTGACCAGATACCCCTCCACATAGAGCCATTCAGCAGAGGCGAGCTGTTCGGGCACCAAATCATCGACCGAGAAGTGCTCCGAGATCCCCAGGTGGGTGCACATGGTCCGTTCCGCATCCGGGGTGATCAATACCAGACATTGGCCGGTGGTGCCCGGTCCGAACCGCCTCTCCAGATCGTTGATCACGCCGTTGGCGCGCATGTCGCCGGCAAAGAAGCGACCATTCCCGTCGTCGGCCACCCGGCTGGAGTGAAAGGCGCGTCCGCCGAGTTGCGCAAGTCCGATGAGCGTATTGGCCGAGGAACCGCCGCAGGCGCGGTGACGCGGGGCGTCACCGAGCTGAACGAGCAGTTCGGCACCGCGCGCCTCGTCGATCAGGGTCATGGAGCCTTTGGTCAACCCGGCCTGGGTGAGGAATTCATCCGAGACCCGGACTTCGGTATCCACCAGGGCATGGCCGATGCCATAGACGTTGTGACGCTTCATGCTGCATTATCCTCGGGGGTGGTGGGAACAGGTCCGTTCATGACGATCCGGCGCAAAGGGGATGTCAGTCAGTCGGGCGAGCAGCGGGGCGTGCAGCGCGTCGTTGGTGGCCAACACCGAACGAACCGTGGGGTTGCTCTGGTTGTAGCGGAACCGCGCGCCGCTCTTGTGGGTGACGCGGCCTCCGGCCTCGCGCACCAGCAGATCGCCGGCGCAGAAGTCCCATTCGTTTTTGGGGGAGAGGGTGAAGGTCATGTCGAAGCGACCGGAGGCGACCAGGGCCAGTTTGTAGGCGATCGAACCCATGGTCTGGACCTGCCATTCGCTCAAAAAGGGCTCCCAATCGCCGCGTGCGGTCTCCGAGCGGCTCGCCAGACAGGTGGCACCGTGCAGTACGCGGCGCTCGGTGACCTGGATCGGCACGCCGTTGAGCCGGCTTCCGCCGCCGCCGAGCGCGGTAAAGGTCTCATTGGTGGCCGGATTGTGGATGCAGGCGGCCACGGGCAGCCCCTCCTCGACCAAAGCGAGCGACAGGGCGAACTGCGGCAGTCCGGCGATGAACTCCTTGGTGCCGTCGATCGGATCGACCACGAAGATGGCCCGTTGTGCCAGACGATCCGGATTGTCCACGGTCTCTTCCGAGAGCCAGCCGCAGTGCGGATGGGAGCCGAGCAGCCGTTCCCGCAACAGGGCATCGGCCTCCAGATCGGCCTTGGTGAGCGGGTTGTCAAACCCTTTCTCGCGCACCTCTGCCAAAGCCGAGACGGTCTGGCCAAGGCGGAAATAGCGCATGATCGCCTCCCCCGCCTCGTGGGCGGCAGCGGTCATGATGGCCAGGGATTCGGACAACGCGGGTTGGGCGGACATGGGCCGTGGTCTGTTAGGCTTAAAGGAACGAACGAAACCAATCGATCATCCCATAGATTAGGATATCGGTCGCGCGTTGTCCATGATCGCCACCTGCAAATCACACCTTGAAGAACCCGATCACCCGTTCCAGACGATCGGCGTACTCCCGCAACGCCTCGGAGTCCTCGGCCATGGTTTGCGAGGCCGCAGAGTTGCGATGCCCAATCTCCACCTGCTCCTTGAGCGAGACGAGTACGCGATCGGCATGCCCGGCCTGCTCGGAACCGGAGGCGATGATCTCTTGCACCAGTCCGGCGGTCTTGTGAATGTTGGGCAGCAGATCGTGCAGCATCACGCCGGCCTGCTCGGCGATTTGTTGACTGCTGCCAGACAGTTGCATGATCTCGCCAGCAGCCCCCTGACTCCGTTCCGCCAGCTTGCGCACCTCGGCGGCCACCACCGCGAAGCTCTTGCCGTGCTCTCCGGCGCGTGCCGCCTCAATGGCGGCGTTCAAGGCCAACAGATTGGTCTGCCGGGCGATCTCCTCGATGATGGTGATCTTGTCGGCGATCTCGCGCATCGCCTGCACCGCTCGCGCCACGGCCTCACCGGTCTTCTCGGCGTCGTTGGCGACCCGGGTGGCGATCCGTCCGGTTTCCGTGGCATTGTCGGTGTTGCGCCGCGTGCTGGCCGCGATTTCGTTCATGGCCTGGAAGGTTTCCGACAACCCCTGATCCTGCGCCTGGCCGCCGGCTGAGATGAAGGTGGCGTTATTGGAAAACTCCGTACCTTTTTCAATCAACCCCGAGGAGATGGCACGGGTTTCGCTGACGGTCTCCCGGAGCTGCCTGGCCATGTTCTGCAGCGAAGCCAAGGCTCCGGTGCGACACTCCTTATGCTTGCCGTCGGTCACATCGAGGTGGCCGCCGGCGATCCGCATGGCAACCTCGTGAATGACGAGCGGATCGCAACCGAGTTGCGCATTGATCAGGCGGGTGACGGCCAGGGTGACCGCACCCAACAAGAGCATCACCACGGCGGTCACGGAACCGATCTCACGCATACGTTTGGCAAGCGCGACATCCACATCGTCGATGTAAATGCCTGAGCCGATGATCCACCCCCATGGCTCGAACCCCTTGACATAGGAGATCTTGGGAACCGGCTCCTGCTGACCGGGACGCGGCCACAGATAGGGAACGAATCCCGCCTTCTGGGCCCGAACCACCTTGACCATCTCGACGAAGAGCGCGGTCCCCTTTGGATCCTTGAAGCCGGTCAGATCCTTGCCATCCAGTTCCGGCTTGAAGGGGTGCATCACCATGTTGGGATGGAAGTCGTTGATCCAGAAATAATCCTTCTCGTTGAAACGCAGCCGTTTGATCGCCTCGCGTGCGCCAGAGCGGGCTTCATCCTGGCTCAAGCTTCCCTTGGCCGTCTGATCGTGGTAGTAAACCAGCAAGGAGTGGGCGGTCTCCACCAGGTTGCGGGTTTTGGCGTAACGATCCTCCAGCATCAGGGTGCGCTCATCCAGATAGATGATGCCGCTGATGGTCAGGATGCCGAGGAGTGCGATGAGCGCCAACAGCCAGATTTGGGTCTGGAGCTTGATTTTTTTCAAAATGTTCATGGTGCTCTTCTCCCCCCGGACAAGATACATGATTTGCATGATTGGCAAGAATTTGTTGCAGCATAATCTTTTGCATATGAGCATGTCAATCATGAATAATGATTGATTTTGCCATATTTATTATGTAGTTACTGGAAAGATAGCTGGTCAGGTATATTCATCCCCCGGTTTGAGTGGATGGCTGGGCGAAAACGATGGTGTGGATTGGAATGGTTGGAATGGGATGAGTGAGCATTTTTTGGGCGTGCCATCGGGTTTGTGCCGGCGGGTGGGTGGGGGGATCGAGGGGTGCTTGCTGGCCGATGCCATCAAGGTGGCCGAGGGCGAACGGATCGCCGAGTTGGGGTGCGGCTGCGGCGAGGTGGTGGTACGACTGGCGTTGGCCCATCCGGGGGTGATGGTGGATGGTCTGGAGATTCAGCCGGCTTTGTGTGCCGAGGCGCGTCGACTGGTGGCAGCGCATGGTCTGACCGGACGGGTGGTGGTGTTGGAAGGGGATGTGCGTGCTGCACCGGTTGAGATGAGGCGCGGCGGGTATGCGCAGGTGGTGTGCAACCCCCCCTTTTTCGTCCCTGAGGCCGGACGGATGCCGGTGGAGCCGGCCCGTGCCCTGGCACGGTTCGAGCTGGCAGGCGGCTTGGAAGATTTTTTGAGGTGCGGTGCGGCGTTGTTGCAAACCGGCGGCTGGATGGAGCTGATTCATCGTCCCGAACGGTTGGTGGAGATTTTTGCGTTGGCCAAAACGAGTGGTCTGCATCCGGAGCGAATGGTACCGATCCATGCGCGTGCCGGTCGGGAGGCGATTTTAGTACGGGTCGGTCTGCGCAAGGGCGGTGGTGCGGGATTGGTGATCCAGGAGGCGATGCGGGTGGAAGGCGGGGTATCAGGCGTTTGAGTGTTTAAAGCGCACCCGGTTTGAAATGCGTTGTTTTTTCACCAATAAAAACTACCTATTCCAGGCTGGGCGCGGTTTAAAGTTCCACGGTAAAATCAGGTGCGGTTTACAGGAAGCCTGAATCGTGACCTCACCCTTTCTCCCGCTTCTCCCGCTCACAACGCTTGGTGACCATATCGGCCAGCAGAAAGGCGCGTACCGCCTCTTGCAAACGTGCATCGGTGAGCGGCGCGATCAAGGCCGCCACGCGCGCCTCCTCCTCGGGCAGAGCCGGCTTGCGTGGTGGTGGCGGCGGCTTGCGCCGTGCCGGAAGAACGTATTTGAGCGACTCCTGCTTGAAACGAAACTCCTTGAGCGTCCCTTCGGGCAGCTGCTCCTGAAAAGCTTTCAGCAACGTCGGAGCAAGAAAATTCAACTCGGTCAACCAGGCCGAGGAGTCGACCCGAATGGTCAAAATGCCATTTTGCAAGCGTACCGGCTCGGTGTGCCGTGCCATCTGCACCCCGACCAGCCGCCGCCAGAGCTGCATCAGCCGCGAAGCCTTGCCCTGCGGATGCTCGAGCAGTCGTCCGGCCACCGCCTGAACCAGATTGGCCAATGGACCCGGCGCGAACGACTCCTCATCCGGAGATCTCATCGGAACGTCGCCACCGAGGCAACAGTGCCGGAACGACCGACCGGAGAAGGGATCATCCGTTCGTGGGCAAAGAGCTCTTCCATGCCGGGCATTCCCGGCTGAAACCAGGATTCGAGATCCTCAGCCCAGGCTGCGGGCATCTCGGCCAGCCACTCCGGTTCTTCACCCGGGAAACTCCAGTCCAGAGCATTGCCGGACTCGAACTCCAGATCGAGCGGATCGGACACCTCGGTGCGTGCAAGGGACTCAAGCGCACCTCTCCTGGATGCGGCCAGCTCAGGAAACGCATGGGGTCGGATTCCCACCGTTGCCGGTTCCGCCACTTCGGGGAGCAGCAAGGGTTCGATCTCCTCATTCCTGAAGGTGGATTTGATCTTCGGAGGGGGCGCGGCACAGGTTTGGGCAACGACCGCCACATCAACGATCGGGGTGACACGCGGCATCGGGGAGTCGGCAAGCAGGGCGTTGAGCCGTTCGGTCTGGGCATCAATGCTCTCCGGGTCGGACTCCTCGGTGAGGCTTTCTTTCAGTAATTGAACTTGTGCGGCGAGAGGCGCACGCAACGCCGGCTCCAGCCCCTTGCCGTGAAAGAGCACAAACTGTCGGGTGCGGTGCAGGGCGTTGTCGGCCCGCCGGAGTGCTTGAATCAGCCGCTGCTGTCGGGCATCGGCAGCGGCGTGCCGTTCGGCCTCGGCGATCATGCGGGCGATCTCCTCCTCCGACAGCCCGCCCGAGGCTGTGACGTGAATCGACTGCTCCTGACCGGTCGCCTTGTCGAGCGCCGAGACCCGCACCAGGCCATCGGCATCGACATCGAACGAGACCTCGATGCGCGGCACGCCGCGCTCTTCGGGCGCAATGCCGGTCAGGGTGAACTCACCGAGAAAATGGTTGGCGGCAAACAGGCCGCGCTCCCCCTGGGCCACGCGCACGGAGGCAAACCGCTGCCGGTCCGTGGCCGTGGAAAAGGTGCGCGCCACGCGGCACGGGATGGTTTCGTTCTTGGGAATCAGCACGTTGAACAAACCGCCCTTGGTCTCGATCCCCAAAGAGAGCGGCGTGACATCGAGCAGCACCACCTCCTCCAGCTCGCCGGCCAGGATTCCGGCCTGAATGGCCGCACCAAGGGCGACGATTTCGTCCGGATCCACGCCGGTGATCGGCTCCAGGCCGAAAAAATTGGCCACGGTCTGACGGATACGCGGCATGCGGGTCATGCCACCGGCCAAAATCACCGCATCGATCCCGTCGATGCCAACACCCGCATCCTTGAGCGCGATGACGCACGGCACGATGGTGCGCTGGATCAACCCCTCGACCAGCCCTTCGAGCTGGGAGCGGGTCAAAGAGACGCGCAGATGGCGGGGAGTGGCCTCATCGGCAAACAGAAACGGCAGATGAATCTCGGTACGCATCTCGGTGGAAAGCTCGATGCGCGCGGCTTCGGCTGCCTCCTTGAGGCGTTGGGCCGCCTCCCGGTCGCCTCTCGGGTCAAAGCCGTGCTCTTCCATGCAGAGTCCGGCCAGATGATCGACCACGCAACGATCGAAATCCTCGCCACCCAGAAACGTATCGCCGTTGGTCGCCTTGACGTGAAACACCCCGGAGCCGATCTCCAATATCGAAATATCGAAGGTGCCACCACCCAGATCAAAGACCGCGATCGTCTGCCCCTCGCAGCCATCCAGACCATAGGCCAGAGCCGCAGCGGTCGGTTCGTTGATCATGCGCACCACCTCGAGTCCGGCGATGCGTCCGGCATCGCGCGTGGCCTGCCTTTGGGCCTCATTGAAGTAGGCCGGCACCGTGATCACCGCTTGATGCACCGGCTCGCCGAGCTGCTCTTCGGCAATCCGCTTCATCCGCTGCAGCACGATTGCCGCCACCTCCTCCGGGGTACGCCGTATCCCCTGAACCTCGATCCCGACATCGCCACTCACAAGCTCGACCAGTCGATAGGGGAGGCGGTATTGTTCCCGCTGGATCAAAGGATCGGCGAAACGTCGGCCCATCAGCCGCTTGATGGCCGACAGGGTGTTCTCCGGATTGACCACCATCTGCCGTTTGGCGCTCTGCCCGACCCGGCGTTCGCCGTTGGCCCCGAAGGCGACCAGCGAGGGCGTGGTACGTCCGCCCTCGGCGTTGACCAATACCCGCGCCGCGCCGTTCTCCAGCACCGCCACACAGGAGTTGGTGGTGCCAAGATCAATGCCGATGATCCTGCTCATGTTGCCTTGCCCCTTGATGCCTTTTTGACGATTGTGGTGCAGCCATCACGGCGGATGAGCCGTTCCGCTGCACGCCATGGATCTGAAACAAATCTTTTTTAGCAGCAAGAGTGCCAAAGTGAATCCCATGGCGTATCAAATTGTTGTCTGGCTGTGTCAATTCGTGTGAACGGGTGTCAATTCGGTGGGCCGACACAACCCCATCCGCACGAATGCTTGAGATCCGGGTGAGACCGGCGGCATACTGAAACCCTCTTAAACCGCACCTGTTTTGGGATGCGCAGTTTTTCGCAAGGCTTGAGTGCAAAATGCACAAAGTCGTTTCCAAAAGGCAAAAAACGACTCCCGCGAAGGCCGCGCGCGGCCTTGCAGAAAACTACGCATCCGAAAATGGGTGCGGTTTAATCCCCCTCGATCCGATATTGACGAATTTTGTTGTGCAGCGACTGGCGGGTGATCTCCAGGAGTTCGGAGGCGCGCACCTTGTTCCCCTGGGCCTGGCGCAGCGCCTGGGAGATCAGGGTGATCTCCAGCCGTCTGCGCTGTTCGGGCAGGGAGAGGGAGACGGGATCGAAGGCAGAGGCAGCGGAGAGCGGAGAGAGGATCGCAGGTCGACGGGCCTCCAGAATCGCGGCAGAGGCGTGGGCTGTGGTGATGAACGCGTCATCCGGGGTGAGGGCCACCAGGCGCTCCACCTCATGTTCCAGCTGGCGCACGTTGCCGGGCCATGGGTGGGACTCGAACAGGGAGACCAGCTCCGGCGAAAAACCACGAGGCCGTTTTTTGAACCGTTTGCACACCTGTTCAAAAAACAGCATCATCAACGGCAGGATCTCCTCGCGTCGCTCGCGCAGCGGCGGCAGATGGACATCGATGGAGAAGAGGCGGAAGAAGAGATCCTCGCGGAACCGTCCGGCCTTGACCTCGGCATGCAGATCCTTGCCCGAGGCGCTGATCAAACGAAAATCGTACCGTCGCACTTTGTTGCTGCCCAGCCGGGTTCCCTCCATCTCCTGAATCGCCCTCAAGAAGCGTGGCTGGATCGACAGAGGCATCTCCGCGATCTCGTCGAGAAACAGCGTGCCACCCGAGGCCTCCTCGAAGCGCCCCATGCGGCTGGCGGCAGCCCCGGTGAACGCCCCCTTCTCATGGCCAAAGAATTCGCTCTCCATCAGGCTCTCCGGGATCGCCGAACAGTTGACCGCCACGAAAGGCCGGGTATCCCGCTCGCCGGCGCGCGCATGAATCAACCGGGCGATCACCTCCTTGCCCGAACCACTCTCCCCGGTGATGTAAACGTTGACCGGCAGGGGTGCGATTTGATTGGCCAGTGCGAAGATGCGGCGCATGGCCGGGCTTTCGGCCACATAGCGCTCCTCACCGTACAACGGATCGGTCACCCGCGCCATTTCGGCGTGCATGTCCCGGGTGATTTCGAGAATTTCATCGGTCACCGCGTTGTGTTCGATCGACAGGGCGAGATAGTTGACCAGTTGTTTGATCAGCGTCTCATCTTCCAGGGAAAAACCCGCGTCATCCCGCTTGTTGAGCAGCTCCACGGCACCCAGGACATACGCCCCGGCCAGGCTTTGAATCGGTACGCAGAGCAGATTGCGGGTGGTGAAATCGGTCTGCCGGTCAACGATGACGTGGAAACCGGTTCGGTGTTCCAGCCCGGAACGAATCACCGTCTGTCCGGTGGAGATCGCCTCGCCAACCACGCTGCCACGCATCGGGGCGATGATCGCCTTCTCTTTGAGCCCGGTGCCGAATTTCAGCCAGATGTTTTCGCTGCCCGGATCGACGATGAAGACGCTGCACCGCTCCGCATCGGTCAGACGTGGCAGAATCTCGACGAAAAAACGCATCAGCGCCTCAAAATCATCCGCTCCCCAGGCGCGGTGAATCCGCTCCAGAAGCGACTTGAGGGTCTCCAAGCGTTGATTGATCTCGGTGGTGCGGTGCATCGGTTCCCTTGAGCGCATGAAACAACGATGGGCGCAGCCAGATCGGCTGCGCGTCTACCCTGTTGTTTCGTCACACTGGGGAGGAATGTTTATGGAAAAATGTGAACTCTTCGCCTACCCGGCGGCACGACGACGCAAGGCTTGTCTGGAACGGCTCACCGCACCGGGCGGCGGGGTGAAACGGGCGAGCAGCTGAAACACCTGGGCCACGGTCTCGGTGGGCAGTTTCAACTCCTGGGCGGTCTGGGCGATCCCGGCACCGGCCAGCGCCCGTTCGATGATGCGGCGCATCTCGATCGGAAGACGCGGCATGTCCGCATCGGCTGGCGGACGCACGATGAAGATGCGCCGTGCGCAGTTGGGATCCTGACACAGATAGCGTTGTTTGCCGTTGGGCTGCAGACCGTATTTGACCACGTTGAGCCCGTGACAATCGGGACAGCGTACATCCATGACCGCCATGATGATCGATCCTTTGTGCAAGACTTCCAGACGACGCAGATTGACAAAATCCTAACGTATGATGGATCACCCGAAAGGAGGGGATGGTTAACGAAATGCCAAAAACGTGCCATGATTTTAGCCTGGGGGTGAAATACTCTCTCCCCATCCTGTTTTGTTCCCAAAAAATGCCCCTCGGGCGTTCCACGGGTGGGGGGGTGAAGAAGTTCTCCCCCCATCATGCAAGATTGGGTTGTGATTGCGGGTGATTGTTTGATAGATTCGCATATAGATGGAGAGAGGCACGATTTGCCGGATTGTTTCAGTTGGGGAGGGGAAAAAGTTGCCCATTGTCCCCGCATCCCGCCAGCGCGGAGAAAAGGAGTCGTTCATCCATGGCTTCGGACAAGAAAAAACAGCTCTCCGCCATCCTGGCCCCCATTGGCAAGAGTTTCGATAAGCTGTGGCGTGCGGAGAAGAAATTGCAATCGGCATTCCGGGGTGGTTTGAAAAAATGGTCGTTTGGATTGAACCTGGGCAGTCTGCCCGAGGTCTATGGTCGTGCAGAGCTGGCACAACTGATCAGCCGGCGTGCGGACAAACGCCGCCGTCAGCGCCAGTCGGGCTCATGAGGCCGCTTGATGATTGTTCACCCGATTTTACCGATCACTCCCTAAAGAGTATCCATCATGACGCTGCCCACCCGGGATCCGATCCATAAGGTCTTTCGCGAAACCCCGCTGTTTCGGGCGCTCTCCGAGGTGCAAGTGGCACGTGTGCAACGCACCATGCGATTGATCCATCTGGAGGAAAATGAAGCGCTTTTCCATGCCCAGGAGGTGGCCGATCGCTTTTTCATCATCCTCAAGGGGCGGGTGAAGCTGTTTCATCTGGCGCTCAACGGTACGGAAAAGGTGTTGCGCATCATGGGACCGGGCGATCCGATCGCCCTGGCGGTGATGTTCATGGAACAGCAGAACTATCCGGTTTTTGCCACGGCTCTGGCCTCTTGCGATGTGCTCGCTTTCGATAACAAAACCTTTTTAAACATCCTGCGGGAATCTCCGGAGACCTGTTTCCGGATGATGGCGGAGATGAGCAAACGTCTGCACGGGCAGTTGGCTGAAATTCGTACGTTGAGTTTGCAGAGCGCGCCCGTGCGGCTGGCACGTTACCTTCTGGCCAACAAGAGTCCGGGTACGGGTACCGGGAGTGGCATGGTACGCCTGGACGCCTCCAAGCGGGTGATCGCCTCACGTCTGTCGATCCAGCCTGAGACCTTTTCACGCATCCTGGCACGTTTGAGTAAGCTTGAACTCATCGAGGTGAAGGGACGGCTCATCCAGATCCTGGATCAAGGCGCGCTCGAAGCCTTCATCGAAGAGGAGCAACAGGGACAGGAGAAAAATCCCTGATACCCAATTCGCGGAGCCATTCAAGAAAAGCAGTCAAACGCGAACGATGAGACACTGCACCCGGCAAGTTGACGGGTAATCGATGCCCCAGAGTTCAATTTGGAAGGATTCACGCCAAAGGATGGAATTTAAGGAACAGGGATTAGCGCCCTGTGGCTGCCAGTTGCCGGGCTGTCTGGGAGATGTCCACCCGGTAGGCGTCCGAAAAAGTGGGGGTATTCTTGGACACGGCTTGCAGGAAGGCGTTTGCGTCCAGAGCCTGGGCGTTTTCTTGCCGCAAGGTTTGGTATAGCCGGACCAGAGCCATCTGGCTCAGATCAGCATTGATACTCGTGAGTTCTGGGATAATTCCGCTCATGGTCGTCACTCCGAAATGCGGATGAAAAGAGTGCTGACAGCTCCATTTTCCCGCTTTCCTCCCAACTTGTCAAGACTGTTCCGTGCCCCGGCGGCACTCCACGGTAAAAACAAAGAAACGACTCTCTCGAAGGCCGCGCGCGGCCCATTTTTCTAGAAAAGGCGCGAAAAATGCTCCTTGAAAAGAGCGCGCTAAAGTCAAAGGCAAAACCCTGGGAGAGGAATCTCCCAGACCCTCTCTTTTTTTTGACCCGTAAAAACGACACATTCCAAACCGAGGCGGTTTGATTCCCTCTCAACTCACTTGAGCTTCTCCTTCAACAACCCGTTCACCACCCCCGGATTGGCCTTGCCGCGCGTCGCCTTCATCACCTCACCGACAAAAAATCCCAACAACTGCGTCTTGCCGGCACGATACGACTCGATCTTGTCGACGTGCGCAGCCAATACCCGATCCACCTCGGCCTCGATCGCCCCCTGATCCGATACCTGCAGCAAACCGCGCTCCTCGACAATTTTGGCCGGATCGCCGCCGTGCTCCCACAGATGGGCGAACACCGTCTTGGCGATTTTGCCGCTGATCACCCCTTCGTGAATCATGCGGGTCAACTTGCCCAATGCCTCGGCCAGAACCGGTGACTGGCCGATCTCCAGCCCCTCGCGGTTGAGCCGGCCCAACAGCTCGACCGTCACCCAGTTGGCCACCGCCTTGGGATCCGCCGGGCGGGCCACCGCCAGCGCGGCTTCAAAATAGTCCGCCATCTCACGATCCGCGGTCAGAACCCCGGCATCGTAATCGTTCAAGCCGAACTCGGCTTGAAACCGGGCGAATTTTTCGTCCGGCAGCTCCGGCATCGCGGCGCGCACCGCTGCGATCCGCTCAGGCGTGATCACCACCACCGGCAGATCGGGCTCCGGGAAGTAGCGGTAGTCGTGCGCCTCCTCCTTGCCGCGCATCGAACGGGTGTGATTCTGATTGGCATCCCACAGACGGGTCTCCTGAACCACCTTTTCACCCGATTCAATCAGGTCGATCTGTCGATCCACCTCATACTCGATGGCACGCATGACGTTGCGGATGGAGTTGAGATTCTTGATCTCGGCCCGGGTTCCCAGACGGCTTTCACCCACCTTGCGCACCGACACGTTGGCATCGCAGCGGAACGACCCCTCCTCCATGTTGCCGTCACACACCCCGAGATGACGCACCAGGGCGCGCAGTTTCTTCAAGAACACCCCGGTCTCGGCAGCCGAACGCAGATCCGGCTCGGTGACGATCTCCAGAAGTGGCGTACCGGTGCGGTTGAGATCGACCCACGAAGCCCCCTGAATCCCCTCATGCAGACTCTTGCCGGCATCCACCTCCATATGGGCGCGGGTGATGCCGATCCGTTTGCGCGGCTCGCCCTCGATCTCGATCATCAACTCGCCGTGCTCGACGATCGGCAGTTCAAACTGGGAGATCTGATAGCCCGCCGGCAGATCCGGATAAAAATAGTTCTTGCGGGCAAATTCGTTCCGGGTGCGAATCTGACCGTTCAGCGCCAGACCCGTCCGGATGGCCAGGTCAAGCACCGACCGGTTGAGCACCGGCAAAACGCCAGGAAAGGCGGCGCAGACCGGGCAGATCTGGGTGTTCGGCTCCGCACCGAAGCGGTTCGGACAGCCGCAGAAGATCTTGGAGCGGGTGGCCAGCTGGGTGTGAATCTCCAACCCGATGACGGTTTCGTAGGGGTTCTGAGTGGTCATGGCGTGTTTCCGGGTCGGGCTGCATGCCACTGGGTGGCCTGTTGATAGGCGTGTCCGATGGTCAGGATGGCGGCCTCATCGAGGGGCCGGGCAATGAGCTGCATGCCGATCGGCAAGCCGTGGGAGTCGAAGCCGCACGGCAGCGAAGCGCCCGGCAAACCGGCCAGATTAACGTTGATGGTATAGATGTCCGACAGATACATGCTGACTGGATCCTGATTCTTGGCACCGAGTTCAAAAGCGGTCTCCGGCGCGGTCGGGGTGAGGATCACCGACAGGTCGTGCTCGCCAAAGGCGCGGGCGAAATCCTCGGCGATCAGCCGGCGCACCCGTTGCGCCTTGCGGTAATAGGCGTCGTAGTAGCCTGAGGAGAGCACATAGGTGCCGAGCATGATGCGTCGCTTGACCTCGGCTCCGAAACCCTCGGCGCGGGTGCGGGCGTAGAGATCCTTGAGATCCTTGGGCTGGTCGCAGCGGTGGCCGAAACGGATGCCGTCATAACGGGCCAGGTTGGAGGAGGCCTCAGCCGGGGCGATGATGTAGTAGGTCGGAATCGCATGACCGGTCATGGGGAGCGAAATCGGTACGATGGTCGCCCCCAACCCGCGATAAATCTCGATGGCCGCCTCAATCGCCGCTCGCGATTCCGGATGGAGTCCCGCGGTGAAATACTCCTCTGGCAGGCCGATGCGCATCCCCTGGATCGGGCGATCGAGTGCGGCGGTATAGTCGGGTACCGGGGCGTCGATGGAGGTGGAGTCCTTGGGATCGTGCCCGGCCATCACCTGCAACAGGCACGCGGCATCGGCGCAATCACGGGTCATGGGGCCGGCCTGATCGAGCGATGAGGCAAAGGCGATCATGCCGAAGCGCGACACGCGGCCATAGGTGGGTTTCAAGCCGGTGATGCCGGTCATGGCCGCGGGTTGGCGGATCGAGCCGCCGGTATCGGTCCCCAGGGCCGCGACACAGAGTCCGGCGGCCACGGCTGCCGCCGAGCCGCCCGAGGAGCCGCCCGGCGTGCGTTGCGGATCCCAGGGGTTGGCCACCGGACCGAAACAAGAGGTCTCGTTGGAGGAGCCCATGGCGAACTCATCCATGTTGGTCTTGCCGAGGATCACGGCACCGGCCTTGCGCAGCCGCGCGGTGACGGTTGATTCATAGGGGGGCCGGAAGTTCTCCAGCATGCGCGAGGCGCAGGTGGTACGCATCCCTTCGATGCAGAAGATATCCTTGATGGCCAGCGGAATGCCGGTCAAGGGGGTGACGTTGCCTTGTGCCCGTGCCCGGTCAGCCTCTTCGGCGGCCTGCAGGGCACCGGCCTCATCCACGGTGATGAAAGCGTTGAGGGTGGATTGATGGCGGGCGATGCGCTCCAGGCAGGCACGGGTCAGCTCAAGGCTGGAGATCTCCCGCGCAGCCAGGGCGCGGGCCGCCTGCGTCAGGGTCGGAATGGTCGGTTCCACGTTCCGGGGTATCCTTGCTGGAAGTTCTTAAACCGCACCCATTTTGGGATGCGTAGTTTTTCGCAAGTCTGCGTGCAAGATGCGGGAGTCGTTTCCAAAAAGCGGAAACGACTCCCGCGAAGGCCGCGCGCGGCGCATTTTTCGCAAAAACCGCGAAAAATGCTTCTTTTGAAGAGCGCGCTAAAGTCAAAGTCAAAACCCTGGGAGATGAATCTCCCAGACCCTCTCTTTTTTTTCACTAATAAAAACTACACATTCCAAACTGGTTGCGGTTTAGAATGAAGAGGCCTTATTCAATGATCTTCGGGACGCGGAAGCACCCCTCCTCGGAGTCCGGCGCATTGGCGAGCATGGCAGCCCGACGGTTGTCGTTGACCACCCCATCGTCCCGTTCCGGGATGGTCATCTCCACGGCGTGGGACATCGGGGCCACCCCCTCGGTCGGAATCGCGCGCAGCGCTTCCATCATCTCAAGAATGCGCCCGAGCTGGTCGGTATAGGTTTGAATCTCCGCGCCGGAGATCTGCAGGCGGGCCAGGGTGGCCACATGACGAATCGTCTCTTCGGTGATGGACATGGGGTATCCGGATGCAGCTGGGGGGTTACGTTCGATCAGGTCAACGACTGGTTGCCAAACCGCACCCAGCCTGGAATGTGCAGTTTTTATTGGAGGTAGTTGCAAAAACCAACTTATTGTTTTTTCTGGTTTCCATTGCCTTACTATCTATTTGATTCGCATGCGATTTTAAATAAAAATAACTCGCATTAAAAACTTTTTGA
>JAMOBI010000188.1:0-2899 GCA_039908105.1 Magnetococcus sp. YQC-9 | reverse complement strand
CCAATGTTGTGATCTCCGGCAGCCCCCCCCAATGCACCATACCCGAGACCACTGCAATACGATAGTGCGGATCCGTAAGTCAATCCTCCAGAGCAACCAACAATGGAATTTCTGGTTCCGGTTGCGATCAAGGTTCCAGTTCCAGATCCAACAAAGGTGTTATTGATTGCATCTGTAATTTGACCACCCGCACCATACCCGATACACACATTATTGGTGCCTGTTGTAACACTGTATCCAGCATTGTATCCTACTGCCACATTTTTGTTTGCAGAAGTAGCATTACGGAGCGCTTCCTGGCCAATTGCAATATTATAGTTTCCACTAGAGGACAGGCTCAAAAAGACATCTTTCCCAACCCCTACGTTTCCAGAAGTATTCCCGATACCTGAAGAGTAATTAACGCCGATCACAACGTTATTGGTCCCTGTTGTAGCGCCATCCGCCTTGCCGATCAAAATCCCGTTGGCGTCTAGCGTAACGTTACTGAGATCATTAAGAGTGATTGCCATCGCTTGTTTTTGTGCCGTTGACAGTCCGGACATGGCTGTTGTTGGGATGGCACCAATTTGGGTATCGGTCAATCCAGACAAAGATATCGACAGAGCCGTTCCATCTTTTCTTTGATAATGAATACAACGCCAATCGCCTGATCCTTCGGATACAAAGGTGGCCGTATCCCCAGCGGCGGTAGTAATATTGGCACCTGCAGGCAAAATCAGCGCTGTGGCATGATGAGTCAGCGTTAAAACAGCGTCAAACGTCACCACACGTCTGATTCCCGCCGAAGCCGTTCCAAAACTGCTGATGGTCGTTGTTCCCGTGATATGAACAAAATTCCCTGAGATTCCTCCCAACCCCACCGTATTGGCACTGGCAACACTCGTGGCGAGTGATTCGTTGATCGCATGACCATTACTGTCAAGCGTTCCACCCAATTGGGGGTTGGTATCGCTGACAAGGGTCGAAAGACCCTGTGGACCTTGCAAACCTTGCGCTCCTTGCGGTCCTTGTGAACCTTGTAAACCAGCTTCACCTTGGGGACCTTGCGGACCGGCAGGGCCCATCGGACCAATCTCTCCTTGCACTCCAGTCGGGCCTGCCGGCCCTTGCGACCCGGTCGGACCTTGCGGACCGCTCTCCCCTTGTGGACCCTGCGGTCCCGTTGCACCTGCCGGTCCTTGTGGTCCTGTTGCACCTGCCGGTCCTTCGGATCCTTGCGGACCGGGCAGGCCTTGAACTCCCTGAGAACCTTGCGGACCCGGATCCCCTGATGCTCCCTGGTTGCCTTGCGGTCCGGGCGCTCCCCGAAAATCCAACTCCCGCCAATAATCTGGACTGATCGAGGGAAGATGCTGGCTGCCGGCCTGGATGCAGATGTAGATCCGATCGTCTTCCATCACGGCCTCGCCGATCGTATAAACAGTCTGGTCATCATGAATCCCGCGGAATGAACTGCCCAAATCCACGGCATCGTTCACCAAACTGAATTCGAGCGTCATGGGGTTGAATTGCAACCTGGACATGTTTCCCTCCCTCACACGTAGGTCAACGAGGCGTGATCGGACCACGCATGGGTGAATTGCGCTTCACCAGCGGCAAACCGGGTGGCCGTTGAGCCATCCGCCAGCACCGTGATCCGCTTGATCAACCATACCGGATCGTTTTCGTCGCTGCCCGGATAGGCAAAGCCCATATAGATGTGCTGGATGGATCCATCGGTGACGGTGCGGGTCCGATTGGCAAGCAGATCCCGACCATCGATCGCAGTCGCAAATTTTCGACTCTGCAACGCTTCCACACTGAACATTGATATCTCCTATGGTGAATTTCGCACGAGTTGATACAGTGATTGATATCCATACGATCCAATGTTTCTGTCAATATAAACATATGCAGCACTTTTCATAATTTATATAATCATAATTAACAATAAAAATTTATAACGCAATCTGACTTTTTATTCACATTGTCGTATGGCATCCGCCTCCATCTTGAGGTATCATGCTCGATAATCGATGGTCGATTTCGGGATCTTCAAGCCATCCCGCGCATTCACGCCAACTAAAGAGGATGATGACGATGAGTTTCCAATTGCCCCCCTTGCCCTATGCCCAGAACGCCCTGGAGCCCTACATCTCCGCCGAGACCCTGGATTTTCACCATGGCAAGCATCATCAGACCTATGTGACCAATCTGAACAAACTGATCGAAGGAACCCCGGAGCAAGAGAAGAGTCTGGAGGAGATTATCAACAACTCTTCCGGCGGGCTGTTCAACAACGCGGCCCAGGTCTGGAATCACACCTTCTACTGGAACTGCCTGACCCCAGGCGGTGGCGGCGCGCCGACCGGCGCCCTGGCCGAGGCCATCAACGCCAAATTCGGCTCGTTCGAGAGTTTCAAGGAGCGGTTCACCAATACGGCCATCGGCACCTTTGGTTCCGGTTGGGCCTGGCTGGTGAAGAATCCGGATGGTTCGCTGGATCTGATGAGCACCAGCAATGCGGCCACCCCGATGACGGAAGGCAAGACCGCCCTGCTGACGTGTGATGTTTGGGAGCACGCCTATTACGTCGATTTCCGCAACGCGCGTCCCAAATATGTCGAGGCCTTCTGGAATCTGGTCAACTGGGAGTTCGTGGCCAAGAATTTCGCGGCCTGAACGGTTGATTCATGCGCAGATTTTGCTGATACCGCCTTGAGGACATCCCCAAGGCGGTATTTTTTATACCTCAATCATCTTGAGAAGCGTAATTTTCGGTGGTGCCTTACGTTAATCTAGCGGATCAACCAAGCTGATTTGACTGATTGCGATGGTCTGGCACGCCAGTCACTAAACCTTAAAGCCTTTAGTCACGCGGCTTTGTTCTTGGGCCATGTTCGCGGGATTGTTTTGC
>JAMOBI010000021.1:0-32702 GCA_039908105.1 Magnetococcus sp. YQC-9 | reverse complement strand
AGTCACCAACCCTTAAAGCCTTTAGTCACGCGGCTTTGTTCTTGGGCCATGTTCGCGGGATTGTTTTGCAAAAGGCGCAAAACAATCCCGCATCCAAGGCGGCGCGCGGCGCATTTTTCTAGAAAAGGCGCGAAAAATGCTTCTTGTAAAGAGCGCGCTAAAGTCAAAGTCAAAACCCTGGGAGATGAATCTCCCAGACCCTTTCTTTTTTTTACCAGTAAAAGCGAATCATGCCAGGCTGTCAAATCAGCTCGGTCGTCCCACTACTCATCCCAAGCTGGGAGCGGTTTGGTGACCAATTGGGAAGAATTCTATCTGCTTTGGAGAGGATCTGAGCCCTCCGACTCCAAGCCTATACCCAAACGCGCTGCCAAAGACCGCAGCTCCACACGCGCCCCAGGAAAATCCAACCCTTCTACGCAGTCCGCCAGGCGCCGCACCCTCTCGTAATCGCCCAATAGGGGCATCAACTCCTCCAGACACTCCTGCGAGGCAAAATCCTGTCGGGCCAGCAGGCGATCGAGCTGCAAAAGCAACGGCGCCACCCGTGCCGCATCCACCGGTTCCAAAGATGCCATCACACCCGATGCGCCGTTTGACTCATCTGCGTCAATCTCCCGCAACCATTGACCAATCGCGGTCAGGGTTGCGGCCAACGTTACCTCCAGACGCTCCAAACACAATACCCACAACTCCCTTTGATCGGCACGCAACGCGGTTTCCAACTCGCGGGCAGCGGTATGCAGCGGCATGGCGGCCAAATTTCCGGCAGAGCCCTTTAACGAGTGTACCAGTTTGTAGGCCGAATCCAGATCATCTCGCCGCCTCCCATCGAGCATGCCACGCAGATTCCGCCCCGCATCCCCATAATGACTCACAAATTCTCCCAGCAGAGAACGCAGCAACGATCGCTTGTGGTTGATCAGATCCAGAAAGGTGTCGCGATCCAGGAGCAAAGTGGCATCCACCTCTTCGGCGATCCGACTCTCCGTCGTCATCGTCCCGGAGTCCGCCTCTCGATTGTCACCCATCTCCAAACGCGGCGCGATCCACCGGGTCAAGACGGAAAACATCTGCTTACGATGGATCGGTTTGGTCAGATGCCCATTCATCCCCGCAGCCAAACTCGCCTGTCGATCCTCCTCCATGGCGTGCGCGGTCATCGCCAGGATCGGCAGCTTTAGAAAACGAGGATCCGAGCGAATCAGCCGGGTCGCGGACAGACCATCCATCTCCGGCATCTGCACATCCATGATCCACCACGATCCCGACGTTCGTCAGATTCTCCTCGACCACCTGCCGATTGATGAGATTGTCCTCGACCAGCAGCACGCGCGCACCAGCCAGATACGCCCGCAAGGCGTGCGGATCCGGCATCTCTTTGCGCAGAGAATCCGGGCGTTTCAATGACCGACCGAAACTCTCCAGTATGACATCAAACAGCCCGGAACAACTCACCGGTTTGAGCACCGCCTGCGTTCCTTCCCACTCCGACGACAAGGATTCGGCCTCATGCGTCATCAACCGCACCAGATGGCATACCCCGCCCGCCTCAGACAAACAGTGCCGCAACTGTCGCACCCTCATGCCGTCCGACCACTCCGGCATCTCCCCATCCACCACCGCCAGACGGAAAGGTTTGCCGTGTTCACGGGTGATCCGGATACGCTCCAACCCGTCGGCCAGCGTGTCACATTCGGTCACCTGGCAGGTGAATTGACGCAACATCGCACTCACCCCGCCTCTCAACGCCGCATGCCCCATCACCAGCACCGAAAGATTCCTCAGATCGCGCGGCAGCACCAGATCGTCCCCATCCCCGGAGAGGGCAGGCTGAAAACAGGCGGTGAAATGAAATGTGCTGCCCAGACCCGGACGGCTTTCCAGCCAGATACGGCCATTCATCATCTCCACCAGCCGCTTGCTGATCGCCAATCCCAAACCGGTCCCGCCATGCGTGCGGGTGATGGAGAGATCTGCCTGGGAAAACGGCTGAAACAACCGCACGGCATGCTCTTCGGCAATGCCGATCCCGCTATCGCGTACCTGGAAATGCCATTGAATCGGCGCCGCGTTCTCGTGAATGCGCTGGATCGAAACCTCCACTTCGCCGCCGGCCGGGGTGAATTTCAGTGCGTTGCTCACCAGATTCATCAGAATCTGTTCCAGCCGCACCGGATCCCCATGCAGGGTCGTCTGACACCCTTCGGCGATCGAAAAATGCAGCATTACCCCCTTATCCAGGCTCTGGATCCGGAACAGATCGATCAAATGATCGAACAGTTCGCGCGGCTTGAAGTCAATTGTCTCCAACTCCAGCCGTCCAGCGTCGATTTTGGAGAAATCAAGAATATCGTTGATGATACGCAGCAGGGAGCGCGACGAAACGGCGATCTTCTGAAGATAGTCGCGCGTTTTAAATGGAATATCCTGGGTGAGGGCCAGATCGGTCAGACCGATCACGGCATTCATCGGTGTGCGAATCTCGTGGCTCATGTTGGCCAGAAACAGACCTTTGGCCTGGTTGGCCGACTCGGCCACTGCACTGGATCGTTCCAGGGCACGAGTCTTCTCCTCCAGATCGTGCGCCATCCGGTTGAAGGCGTAAGCCAGTTCCCCGATCTCATCATGGGTGGTCACGGCAATCGAGGTGTCGAAGCGTCCTTGACCAATGGCGTCCATCCCTTGGCGCAACCGGATGATCGGTGCAGCGAGACTCCGGGAGATCAGATAGGCCAAACCGCTGATCATCATCAGCATGAGCAGCATGGGCAGCCAGGCGTGACGTATCGCCAACCGGACGCGATCCGCAATCATCTCTGCCGTGACCGGGAAAAGCAGACGGAACATCAGGGCGTGCTCGCCACTGCCCAGCCGTATCTCCTGGGAGATGAACCGCCCGACATCGCCAAAAGGGATCGGATCTCCGCCATCCAGGGGCAAAAGTTCGCGCTCTCCTTCGACACACAGTCTGGCCCCGTAATAGCCGTCCACCCGCAGATCGGTCACCTGGCGCAAATAGTCGGACAGATCGGCGTGAATCACAATGGTGCCTGCCAGATCGCCGATCTCCGGATCCCATTTGGCAATGCCGGCCAAAAGGCTCCAACGACCATCGGCCAGCTGAAACGGTCCCCGATAACGCAACGCGCCTGCCGGACTCTTGATCAACTCGGCATGCAAACTCTTGGCGTGGGTATAAAAGGGATCCGTACCGGAATAATCGCTCAAATGAACGTAGTCGCGCAGACGGCGGTTGTCCCCGATTGCGACGTGCTCCTGGCCACGGTCGTCGAAGTAGCGGATCGACAGGAACAATCCGCGTTGTGCGGCGGCGATGTGCAGAAAACTCCGCTCGACCGTTGGTTTGATCAAGAGCGCCTTGTCACCCCATACCTGCAACATCTCGTCAAGCCCGGCCAGTTTGCCGAGCATATGCAAGGCACTCTCCAGCGGGATCGCCAGACCGCGATCAAAATAGGCCCCCGACCCTTCGAGCGCATGGCGGGCCGATTGTTCCATCTCCTGCCGGATCTGCTTTTTGATGATCCAGACCTGCGTGGCACCAAAGGCCAGGATCAGCATCACCCCGACGCCGACAAACCAGGCGAGCAGTTTGTGAAAGATCGAACGACCCAAAATTCTCATGGCTTATCCGGATACCGATCGAGCGCCTCGGAGCGCTCGATGAACGCTTCAATCAGAGAGAGTCCCGCCAGTCGCCCTTCGATTCCAAGCATGCGTGCACGGGTTTTGTTGACGATCAAGGCCCCACGAGAAGGTGCCACCGGTGGCATGAGTGCCGGATCGGCACCCTCGGCCAGAATCCGATGGGCCATGCGCACCGCCTCGTACCCCTGTTTGTAGCCGGAGTCATCGGCCACGCACAACACCCCCTCTTCGACAAACTGTTTTTCGTCACCAATATCGGGTTTGAGGATGTTGCGCAGATACCAGGCTCCCAGGGCCAATTGATCGACCGGCTTGCCGGAGGCATCGCGCAGGGTGTTGTGATTGGCCAGATAAAAAGCATCCACCTTCTTGGCGAGTTTCAGGGCGCCAGCCTTCCAGGCAGCCTCATCATTGGTCACCACCGTGCCCACGATCTTCACCGGGAGTTTGCCCGCACTCTCCAGGCGGTACAGCTCCTTGATCTTGGCCATGCTGGTCTCCGACTCATCGGCCAGCACCCCGAGCATTCGGACCTCCGGCGTCAGTTTCACCAGAAACTCCAACCCCTCGCGGATGTAGCCGGGCTGATAGACCCCGGTCACGTTGTGACCCGGTCGCTCGATGCTGTCCAGCAGGCCATATTTGAGCGGCCAGATGTTCACCCCCCAGAAGACCACCGGGGTTTGTGTATCCAGATAGTGCGTGCCGATCAGATTGGTGGCATTGTCATCGCCCAACAACACGACATCGGGACGGAATTTTTCGGCCTCCTCCAGAATCCGTCGGGCGCTGGCGGCCATTTCAAGCTTGTCGCTCTTGCGTTTGGTATCCATCCAGAGTTTCAGCAACACGGCCCGGGAGGTTTCAACCCGATCTTTGCTCGTGAAGGTGTCGATCTGTTCCTTTTGATCGAAATAGCCGAGTTCGTTTAAAGCGGTGCATACGCCGTGATGGGTATCCCGGGACCAGAGGTATTCCCGATGGTAACTGCTGACGATGAGGATGCGTTTTTTGTCGGCAGCATGCAGGGGGGAGATGAGCAGGACGAGCAGAATGGTCAGCGCGATCGACCGTCCGAGCGCACCCAAACGATGATCGTTTTTTTTCCGGAAGAGAAAATCATTCAGTTTAGACATCGTGGCATTCTCCGTCATGCAAGAGAAACGTGCCTCTGAAACCAGCAAATCTTGCCAGAGAGTACACGCGATGGCCAACGATGAAAAGAGAAATCAGCTTTTGTCCGCGCGATCTCTGTCTTGAAATTTACGCACTTTCTGAGAGGAATTGATACCCGACCCCATGCACGGTGACCAGTATGCGGGAGTAGTGGGGCTCCCCGAGTTTGCGACGCAGACGGTTGATCATGACATCGATGGTCCGGTCGCTGGGCACCCAGTCGCGACTGCTGACCGCCTCAAGCAATTGATCGCGCGTAAAGACCCGACCGGGTTTGCGCACAAAAACCGCCAGCAACAGATACTCCCCATTGGTCAAAGGGACCACTTCGCCCTCCGGAGAGGTCAAATGGCGTCGTTCGGTATCCAGCGTCCAACCGTGAAACCGATACCGATGGATGGCCTCCTCCTCTTCGCGACGCTGATTGCGGGTGCGACGCAACAGGTTTTTGACCCGCATCAGCAGTTCACGCGCGTTGAAAGGCTTGATCACATAATCATCCGCGCCCAACTCCAAACCGATGATCCGGTCAACATCCTCTTTTCGTCCGGTCACCAGAATGATGCCGATCTCCGAACGCTGGCGCAGCGCCCGGGTCAGGGAGAAGCCATCCTCATCGGGCAGATTGATATCCAACAGCACCAGATCGATGGCGAAACGGTCCAGCAACTCCCACATCCGGGCGCCGTTTTCCGCCTCCACCACCGTATACCCCTCTTTCTCGAAGTAGGCAGAGAGCAGCCCGCGCGTCACGGGATCATCCTCGACAATCAACAGATGCTCATTGTTTTCCATAATGGTTCGTTTGACTCCAACAGCCTATCCAGCCTATACCCGGCATGCTTGAAACCTTTGGATCTGAGCCTGGGCTTGGATTGCGCCCGACAGCGAGATGGGTTTTTTTCTGAGCAGGTTCTGCATGGGTAGCCTTGCACACATGGAGGGTACGACCATCCGAGCGTCGAAAGGTCAGGGTACAGAATACGATAGCGAGCAGAGTGGTGTCAAAAGATCTATAAAATTTAGTGCCACACTTAAACCGCACCCAGCTTGGAATGTGTAGTTTTAACTGGTGAAAAAAAAGAGAGGGTCTGGGAGATTCCTCTCCCAGACCCTATATTTTTTTCACCAGATAAAACGATATATTTCAAGCTTGGTGCGGTTTATCGATGACTGCCGGAAGTGAGATCAGGCGAACGATGGTGGACAAGGTCTGGGAAACCTTCAAAAAGCGCATCCGGCAGATCTCGCGTCGGAGAGGGCGAGAAACGAGCAAAGTTATTGGTGCGTTGCGGGGTCATATGCCGGGTTGGAAGAGGGACAAGGGCTGGGTTCAACTTCTCGAACCGCCCGCTACGCACCTGCATGCCAGGTGACAGGGAGGGGATCGGCCAGGATTATGGCCGACCCCATCCCGTTCCGCCGTTGATTTTCAGGCGTTTTTCCCGATAAGTGATTTTTCGGAAAGCGGACGGATTGCGCAAAGCGTAAGCCTTTTACCCCTGTTGGTTGCCGGGAGAACCGGAAACCAACACACGTCTTGCCTGCAGCGTTTCTCGCTCCCTAAAAGACGAAGAATCAAGGTGGTAACCCCGGGATTCACTCCATGATGAACAACTGTGAAAAATTGGCGACCTCCAGGATTTTCTTCACTTGATCGTTGCAGTGGATCAGGCGCACGCGCATCCGATCGCCGCCGGCACCCTCCTCTTTGAGCAGCAACAGCATGCCCAAAGCGGAACTGTCCATGTAAGTCACGCGGCGAAAGTCGACGATATAGTGGGTGCCGGGTGGACGATCATGGTAGGTGAGGCGAAAGGCACGGTGGTCGCTGAACACGAATTTGTCGTCCAGCAGGATGGTAACGGTCTTGTCCTCTTCGTGCGTGCTGATCGGCATGTAGCCATTCCTTAGCAATGGATTGCTGGATACAACAAAAAAAGTGCTTCTGATCAAACCGCGCCTATTGTCTGACACGTGGTTTCTAAACCGCACCTGCTTCGGGATGCGTCGTTTTTTGCAAGGCTGCGCCGCCTTCGTGAGAGTCGTTTCCAAAAACCGGAAACGACTCTCACGAAGGCGGCGCGCGGCGCATTTTTCGCAAACACCGCGAAAAATGCTTCTTGAAAAGAGCGCGCTAAAGTCAAAGGCAAAACCCTGGGAGATGAATCTCCCAGACCCTCTCTTTTTTTTAACAGTAAAAACTACACATTCCAAGCTGGTTGCGGTTTAAATCGATAAGACTGCTTATACAACTGCCGAACCGGGTCATTCATCCCGCTCCGGTCATGATGGCATGCTGTGTGATGAGTAATAATCTCTTTGCAAAGGACAATCAAGCGGCTTTTTCGGTCGGAGCCGATTTTCCGGATCCCTTGCCACCAGCTTCCTGCAACAGGGAGAGTTCGGCAGTGGAGAAGAGTCGATCGGTATCCAGCAGGATGACGAACTGGTTGCCCTGTTTGCCCATGCCGCGCACGAAGTCGGAGCGCAGGCCGGTGCCGATCCGGGGTGCGGGTTCGATCTGGTTGGGGTCGAGCTCCATCACCTCCTTGACCGAATCAACCAAAGCGCCGATGACGGCAGCGCCATCCTCCTGGTTCACATCGATGATGATGATGCAGGTGTTGACGGTCTTTTCGCTCTTGGACATGTCGAATTTCAAACGCAGATCGACCACCGGCACCACGCTGCCTCGCAAATTGATCACCCCGCACATGAAATCCGGGGTGCGCGGGATTTTGGTGACATCGGTATACTCCAAAACCTCCTTGATGCGGGAGATGTCGATGGCAAACACCTCCTGGCCGAGGTGGAAGGTCAAAAATTGGGTCACTTCGGTCAAACCGGCGATGGCCATGGTGGTTGCTCCTTGAAGTATGGAACGAATGATGTAACCGAACCTGTCATGGAATGCGTCGTTTTAAACCGCACCCATTTTGGGATGCGTGGTTTTTTGCAAGACTGCGTGCAAGAGGTGAGCGTCGTTGCCAAAAGGCGGAAACGACGCTCACGAAGGCGGCGCGCGCATTTTTCGCAAAAATCGCGAAAAATGCTTCTTGTGAAGAGCGCGCGAAAGTCAAAGGCAAAACCCTGGGAGATGAATCTCCCAGACCCTCTCTTTTTTTCACCCGTAACGACACATCCCAAGCTGGTCGCGGTTTAAAAGGTCTCGAACTCGTCATCCGAGGCATGCCCGGATCCCATGTCGAGTTTCACCCCGCTTCCCTTGGCCGCCGGGGCGGGCAGGGCCTTGGGGGCATGCCTGGCCGCCGGCGGGGCCGGCAGCCGGGCGACGGCCTTGCCGCGCGCTGCCACCGCCGGAGCCTTGACGGCTCGTGGGGCGACCTTGGCCGCAGAACCGCCAATGTTGAAGAACGAAATCGAGTGGTTCATGATGTCTGCCTGGGCACTCAACTCCTCGGCAGTGGCGGCCATCTCCTCGGAGGAGCCGGCATTCTGCTGGATCACCTGATCGAGCTGCTGGATCGCCTGGTTGATCTGACTGGCACCCTGATTCTGCTCCTGACTGCCCGCCGCGATCTCCTGGATCAACTCGGCGGTCTTCTGAATGTCCGGCACCAGCTTGTTGATGATCCCGCCCGCCCGTTCGGCCACCTCGACGCTTGAGGCCGACAGATGGCTGATTTCACCCGCTGCGGTCTGGCTGCGCTCGGCCAGCTTGCGCACCTCGGCGGCCACGACGGCAAACCCCTTGCCGTGCTCGCCGGCGCGCGCCGCCTCGATGGCGGCATTCAGGGCCAACAGATTGGTCTGACGGGCGATCTCCTCGATGATGCCGATCTTGGAGGCGATCTCCTTCATGGCGGTGACCGCCTGAATGACCGCTCCACCACCCTCTTCGGCATCCTTGGAGGCCTTCTGGGCAATGGTCTGGGTGGTGCTGGCGTTGTCGCTGTTCTGCTGGATGTTGGAGGTCATCTCCTCCATGGCCGATGAGGTCTCCTCGATCGAGGCGGCCTGCTCGGTGGCCCCCTGGGAGAGGTTCTGGGCCGCATTCGAGATCTCGTTGCTGCCCGACGACACCTGGGCCGCTGCGTTTGATACCTCGCCGATCACTTCGCGCAGCTTTTCAGCCATCTCTTTCAAGGCGTTGGCCAGCTGGCCGATCTCGTCCTTCTGCTCCAGATCGATGGTGGCGGTCAGATCACCCCCGGCGATCTGACGCGCGAATACCACCCCTTTGGTCAGCGCACTGACGATCAGGCGGGTCAACAGAAACGCGATCGCCAGGCCCAGCAGCACGGCAGCCAGACTGGCACTCACGATCATGGTCGAGGAGGAGGCGATCTGGGCATCGGCTTTTTTCCGTTGACTGCTGACCACGGCGTCGATCTTCCCCTCGGCCTTCTGGCGAGCGGAGATCAGCTCCTGCTCGGCCTTGTTCTGCGTCTGGATCTCCTCGATCATGAAGGTCATCTCTTTTTGGTACTGCTCGATGCCGGCGACCACCTTTTTGGCCTGATCGATGTTGGCCTGTTGCTTGAAGTTGGCCATCAAATCCTTGGCACCCTTCAAGGCAGCGGCAGAACTGTCCTGGTTGCGCTTGACCTGATGCTCGTCTTTGCCGCTGGTGATGAAGATTTCCTTTTCACCGATGCGTGCATCCTTGAAGTCGATCAACAGCTGCGAAGCCCTGGCCACCTTGTCGGCCCGATCCTCGAGCGCGGCGGTGCGTTTGGCTTGCGCCTCCTTGTCGGCGTTCGCCTCGGTGGGTTGCGCCAACTGTTCACGCAGTTTTTTCGCTTGATCCTCCTGCAGTTTGGTCACTTCCACACGCACCGTGTTGTCGGCGATGGTGCGGATGCGGGCCAGACTCTCGCCGCGCTTTTTCTCCAGCTCGACATACCTGGCGAACGATTTGCCGTACCCGTCAGCCAGGGTGAGGATCTCCTCCATCGCGGCCTTGTCATCCGGGGAATGGAACTTTTGGTCACGGTCGAGGATCGCCTGTTTTTTTAGCGCCTCCAGGGCCTTCTGGTTCTCCTCCACCTGTTTGTAATCTTTGCGGATGATGAAGTTCTTCTCTGAGATGGACAGTTTGGCAACCTTGTCAAAAATTTCGGCCATGTCGTTGCTTTTGTCCATCCGATCCGCCAGACCGGTCACCCCGTTGTAGCCGCTTACAGCGACAAACAGGGTCAAGAGCAGCACCAGACCGAATCCAGCCCCCAGTTTGACCCCCAATTTGAAATCTTTCATGACAGATTTTCTCCCGAATCGTTGATTTGAAAAATCGACGGAAATGTGCGCACAGTTGGTCCCCCTTGTACATCATAACCGCTGATTGCATTCATTCATAGTTATTTTTTTGGTGTGTGGGCAGAGAACTTGCCATGCGGTCACGATGCAACAAAAAACACAGCACTCTGGTTGTAACATTTATGGGAAATTTGCACAATATAAATAACCAATATCAATGGGTGGATTGTTTTTCAAGGATATCATGGTCGCGTGTAGCAATTTATATCTGTCTGGTGGATCGTCACGTTATTGGGGGGAGGAAACTGTCTGTGGGTCTTGCTCAAATTCCACGGTCAAGGTTAATTTAGTACGGCGCAATTCGGTCCATTCCATTGTTGGGCCCATGCTGCGTCGCACCTCCTTCGTGGAGGGGTGAAGGGGGCCGAGAAAGGGGGGCAACATTCCAAGGCCCAGAGCAGGGCGTGAAAAGAACTCTTTAGGTCTCGTGGGGTCACTGGGAGCGTCACTTGTGAGTCAAAATGCCTTGTTGTCCGTGCCTCAGATGGCTTACTCTGTACGTTTGAATCCACAGTTTCTTGCATGTCTGACCTGGTTGGAGAACCGCGATGTTCGCGCAAACCCTGTTTCACAAGATCTGGAATGCCCATGTGATCCGTTCTGAACCGGACGGAACCTCTTTGTTGTATGTGGATCGCCATCTGGTCCACGAAGTGACCAGCCCGCAGGCCTTTGAGGGGCTGCGCCTGGCCGGACGCAAGGTCTTTCGACCGGGACAGACCTTTGCGGTGCCGGATCATAACGTGCCGACACGCGATCTGGAACTCGGCATTCGCGATCCGGTCTCCCGACTTCAAGTGGATACCCTGAACGCCAACTGCGCCGAATTCGGGGTCACCGAATACGGCATTGGCGATCCGCGCCAGGGGGTGGTGCATGTCATGGCACCGGAGCAGGGGATCACACTGCCGGGATTCATCGTGGTGTGCGGTGATTCGCATACCGCGACCCATGGTGCCTTTGGGGCGCTCGCTTTTGGCATCGGCACCTCCGAGGTGGAGCATGTGCTGGCGACCCAGACCCTGCCGCAGAAGGAACCGCGCACCATGCGGATTCGCGTGGAGGGCGAGCTGCCCTTTGGGGTGACGGCCAAGGATGTGATTTTGCACATCATCGGCGCCATTGGCACGGCGGGCGGAACCGGTTACGTGATCGAATTTGCCGGCTCGGCGATCCGTTCGCTTTCCATGGAGGGGCGTATGACCCTCTGCAACATGGCCATTGAGGCGGGAGCCCGGGCCGGCATGGTGGCGGTGGATGAGAAGACGCTGGCCTATCTGCGTGACCGACCGCTCGCACCCAAGGGGGCGATGTGGGATCAGGCGGTTGAGCAGTGGCATCGGTTGCACTCGGACGACGGGGCCCGTTTTGATCAGGAGTTGACTTTTGCTGCTGCCGATATCGCGCCGCAGGTCACCTGGGGCACCTCGCCGGAGATGACTTTGCCAGTGACCGGTCTGGTGCCGGATCCGATGGCGGTGGCCAATCCGGTCAAACGCGGCTCGATCGAGAAGGCGTTGGCCTACATGGGTTTGGAATCTGGCACGCCGTTGTCATCGATCCCGGTGGATAAGGTGTTTATCGGTTCTTGCACCAATGGTCGCATCGAGGATCTGCGGGCTGCTGCGGCGATGGTGCGCGGGCGGCGCAAGGCCGATGGGGTGAAGCTGGCGATGGTGGTGCCAGGCACCGGACTGGTGCGTGCCCAGGCCGAAGAGGAGGGGTTGGATCGGGTCTTTCTGGCTGCCGGATTCGAGTGGCGAATGCCGGGCTGTTCGATGTGTCTGGCGATGAACGATGATGTGTTGCAACCGGGTGAGCGTTGCGCCTCGACCTCCAATCGCAATTTTGAGGGGCGGCAGGGTCCGGGCGGACGTACCCACCTGGTCAGTCCAGCCATGGCGGCGGCTGCGGCAATTGCCGGCCATTTCGTCGATATTCGCCTGTTGCCCTGGGCTGACGCCTGATCGATTCAAGCGGGGGAGTTAAAGATCATGCAACCATTCAATACCTTGACGGCCATTGTGGCACCTTTGGATCGGGCCAACGTGGATACCGATGCCATCATCCCCAAACAGTTTCTCAAATCGATCCGGCGCACCGGATTCGGGCCGAATCTGTTCGATGAGTGGCGTTATCTGGATCGCGGCGAGCCCGGACAGTCGTGCGAGGGGAGACCGCTCAATACCGATTTCGTGCTGAATCAACCTCGCTATCAGGGGGCCGAGATTTTGTTGGCTCGCGAGAACTTCGGCTGCGGTTCGAGTCGCGAACACGCCCCGTGGGCGCTGTTGGGTTACGGTTTCCGGGTGATCATCGCGCCGAGCTTTGCGGATATTTTTTTCAACAATTGCTTCAAGAACGGGATCCTGCCTGTCAGGCTCCCTGCCGAGGCCATCGATCTGTTGTTCGGGGCCGTAACCGCCCGTGAGGGGTACGAACTCACCGTGGATCTGCATGCCCAGCAGGTCACCACGCCGGATGGCGTCTCTTACGGCTTTGAGGTGGATCCGTTCCGCAAACATTGTCTGCTCAACGGTTTGGATGACATCGGCCTGACTCTGGAACATCGGGGGGCCATCGAAGCTTTTGAGGCGCAACGTCGTCAAGCAGCTCCCTGGGTCATGGTCGCGTGAGCGGGGGCGCGTTTTTGTACCGAGTCGGCCTGAGCGGGCATCCGGTCATCAGGCGGTCACTTTAGAAAGAAAGGTTTGAATCATCATGGAAAAGAAGATCTATCTGTTGCCCGGCGATGGCATTGGTCAGGAGATTATGGTCGAGGCGGTCAAGATCCTCGACTGGGTGCAAAAGCAGGGGCTGGTAACGCTTAAGATCAGCGAGGGGTTGATCGGTGGCACGGCCTATGATCAAACCGGCACGCCTCTGCCGGCAGCCACCGTTGCTGAGGCCAAGGCGGCGGATGCCGTGTTGCTGGGCGCGGTCGGCGGGGTGAAATGGGAGTCGTTGGATTATGCGGTGCGTCCAGAGCGGGGACTGTTGGGAATCCGCAAGGAGCTGGATCTGTATTGCAACCTGCGTCCGGCCCAGGTTTTTCCGCAGCTGGCCAATGCCTCGACCCTGAAGCCCGAAGTGGTCTCGGGCATCGACATCATGGTGGTGCGCGAGCTCTCCTCCGGGATCTATTTCGGTCAGCCGCGCGGGGTTGAGACCCTGCCGGATGGTCGCAAGAAGGGGGTGAACACCGAGGTTTATTATACCGATGAGATCGTGCGTGTGGCCAAACGGGCCTTTGAGATCGCTGGCAAGCGTTCGGGTCGTCTCTGCTCGGTCGACAAGGCCAATGTGCTGGAGTGTACCGAGTTGTGGCGCAAGACGGTGATCGAGGTGGCTGTCGATTATCCGCAGATCGCCTTGTCGCACATGTACGTTGATAATGCCGCCATGCAGTTGATCCGCAATCCGCGTCAGTTTGACGTGATTTTGACCACCAACATGTTTGGCGACATTCTGTCGGACGAGGCGAGCATGTTGACCGGCTCGATCGGCATGTTGCCGTCGGCGTCGTTGGGTGAGCAGAGTGCGTTGTATGAACCGATTCACGGTTCAGCACCGGACATTGCCGGCATGGGGGTGGCCAATCCGTTGGCGATGATGCTGTCGGTGGCGATGATGTTCCGTTACACGTTGGATCAACCGGCGGTGGCGGATCGGATCGAGCAGGCGGTCCATCGGGTGTTGGATGCCGGGTTGCGCACGGCGGACATCTGGCAGGATGGGATGCAAAAGGTCGGGACTGCGGCGATGGGGGATGCCGTGGTGGCGGCGATGGCATAGCAGGTCACCAGAACAGATTTGAGAGATTGAAAGTTTTGTTTTGTTGGTAAAAAAAAGAGAGGGTCTGGGAGATTCCTCTCCCAGGGTTTTGACTTTGATTTTAGCGCGCTCTTCAAAAGAAGCATTTTTCGCGAATTTTCTAGAAAAATGCGCCGCGCGCGGCCTTCGCGGGAGTCGTTTCCGTTTTTTGGAAACGACTCTGTGCATCTTGCACGCAGCCTTGCGAAAAACTACGCATCCCAAAATGGGTGCGGTTTAATATTGCGGGGGGGCGCGTTTTTCAGAATAGACGATTTTCGCCAAGCGAAAAATGAGTTCAGCGCGCGTTTTGTTTTCCCCGATGGTTGGCGGATACCGGTAACCATCGGGGGGATGGCTTGAAGGATCCGGTGTCGGACAACGATTTGATTGCACTATTCTCTAGGGAGGAAGGTCATCATGGACGTTTTCAATGTTGCCATTGCCGGGGCAACCGGCAATGTGGGTCGGGAGATGCTCGCCATTTTGGAGGAGCGCAACTTCCCGGTGGGTGAGCTGCATCTGTTGGCCTCGGAGCGCACGGCAGGCAGCCTCATCGAGTATCGCGGTCGCGAGATCGTGGTGAAGAATCTGGCGGAGTTCGATTTCACCGGCGTGCATGTCGGGCTTTTTTCGCCGGGGGGTTCGGTTTCGGCGGTGCATGCACCGCGCGCGGCGGCAGCTGGTTGTGTGGTGGTGGACAACACCTCCTGTTTCCGCATGGATCCGGATGTTCCTCTGGTGGTGCCCGAGGTCAACGCGCACGCGATCGCCGATTACCAGAAACTGGGCATCATCGCCAATCCAAACTGTTCGACCATCCAGATGGTGGTGGCCTTGAAGCCGATCCACGATGCCGCGCGTATCAAGCGGGTGGTGGTGGCTACCTATCAGGCGGTTTCCGGTGCGGGCAAGGCGGCCATGGACGAGTTGATGGAGCAGACGCGAGCCTTCTACATTCCGGGTCGCGACGTGCCGCCGAAAAAGTTCACCAAGCCGATCGCTTTCAATCTGATTCCGCAGATCGACTCCTTTTTGGAAAATGGTTACACCAAGGAGGAGATGAAGATGGTCAACGAGACCCACAAGATTCTCGACCCATCGATTCGGGTGACCGCAACCACGGTGCGTGTGCCGGTTTTCAACGCCCACTCCGAGGTGGTGACCATTGAGACCGAAAAGCCGCTCTCGCCCGAGGATGCGCGGGAGCTGCTCCGTCGTGCCCCGGGTGTCGAGGTGGTGGACGATCCGTCGCAGCTGATTTATATCACCCCGCGCGAGGCCGCTGGCAAGGATGCCACCTTTGTCTCGCGTATCCGTCGTGATTTCAGCGTGGAGCACGGTTTGCAGCTGTGGGTGGTCTCCGACAACCTGCGCAAGGGTGCCGCGTTGAATGCGGTGCAGATTGCCGAGGTGTTGATCCGCGATCACCTGGGTAAGTGACGCTCAGTTTTTTTTGCAAGTAAGGGGGCCGACCGGTGCCGAAGAGCAGGAGGGAGATCCCTCGCTTGGCGCGGGGAAGAAGAGTCGCAGTGGCCGGGATGATCCTGGTCGGTCTGACTGGTGAGGCATCAGCCCTCACCATCAGCGGTCCAATGACGGTCAAAAGTGCGCTCAACGACCCTTTTGTCGCTGAGATCGCCTATTCACTGGAGCCGGGCGAGGCCCCCCCGGGGGTTGAGGTGCTGGTCGGCAGCCAGTCGGATTTTGCCTCGGCGGGTGCGGCGCGCAGCCGTCTGAAGGCGCATTTGGTCGCAGATGGCGTACCGGGTGATAAAGGGAAGAGGGGCGGACTGATCGTCATTCGTGGCACACAACCGGAGCAGGAACCCTTTTTCACCGTATTGTTGCGCGTCACCCAGGATCAAGTCTCCTTTGTGCGCAACTATCCGATTGCTCTGGATGCGGCGGCCTCGGGGGTCTCTTCGGCTTTTCCGGTGAAAAGCGGCCAGGCCGCCGAAGGTGAGGTTCTGCCGGCGATCCAGGCGATTCCGACCGCACAACCGTCCTCCTCCGTCTCGTCCTGGCAATCGGTTCGGATGGCGTGGTATCGTCTGATCAACGGGCTGTCGCGCGAGACTTCAGCCGGGTTTGCCGGAACCTTGGCACTGCTGGTTTTGCTGGTGATGCGCTGGTCGCGGCGTCGCCGGGAGGCGTTGGACGCAGAGGGGGCGCAACCATCGGGGAGCCGGCGGCACGAACCGGTGGCCGTTGAAGCCCCATGCGTCCCGGAAACGCGGTCAGACGAGGATTCGACCCCGGAGTTGGCCGCCTTCGTGGTGGCTTTGGATCCGGCGCCCGAGCCTGGTTTTACGCCGGATCCGATGGGCGAGATGCCAGCAGCGCCTCCGGTGGAGGAGGTGTCGGCGGTTGCGGTCGCCGGTGCAATGGAGGAGTCGGCGGCACCGGCGGTAACTGCCGAGGTCACGGCACCAGCCCTGGATGAATCCCCGGTCAAACAGGCGCCGGTCAAATTGGTCAAGCGTGCCGAGGTTGCCGCCTCCCAGCCGGAGAGGTCAGCGGCCTTGCAGACGCCGCTGGCGGCAGAACCGCTGTCCGCTGCGTTGGTGACGGCCTTGGGAGCGGAGATCCCCGATCACGAGCGTGCCGATGCGTTCGCGCCGATGTTCGAGGCGGCGGTTTCCAATCCGGATGGCGGATCCTGGGAGAACGAACCGGCAGCTCATGGGGCGTCGGTCGAGGCTGTTGTCGGTGCCTCTGAGGGGGCGTTGTCGGACAACTTGGGGGGTGGGGATGATGAGTCGTCGCTGGATCTCTCCGAGTTGCTGATGGCCTTGGAATTGGCCCCGGAAACCCATCCTTCGGAGTTGGAGGAGTTGTTCGTTGTGCCTGCGGAGGAGGAGTCGTTTGTTACCGGGGAGTTGGAGACCAGCGGGTCGGATGAGTCGTTTCCGGATGGCCTCTCGTCCATCGGGTTGGTTGCCGAGCCGTCGGAAGTTCGCGCGTCGGATGAGGTGCCTCTGGAGAGTTTTTCTGCGACCGGTTTGGATCTGATTCACGAGCCCGCTTTTGTCGGCGAACCGGATTGGGGGGTGGTCGGGGATCTGGAGGATCTGGGGGAGTTCGAGTCGCTGGATGCCGAGGCGTGGCGGGCCGGGGAGGTGGTGGTGCCGACCGAGGAGGAGTTGCGCACCGAGTTGGATCAGGCGACCCGTTCGTTGTGGGGCGGTTTTTCGGAAGCGGTGAAGCCGGGATCCGCGCATGAGTCGGTGAGTTTCGGAATCGGGACATCAGGGGCAGAAATCGAGACATCACGGGTCGAAGTCGAGCGTGTCGAGGTGGAGGCCATGGCTTTTGAGCCGGTCGCGGTCCTGGACAGCCATCCGAATTCGGATCGGGGAAGGGATGAGATCGATGTGTTGCCGTTCGAGATCGGGGATTTTCAGGTGGAGACTCCGGCCAGGTCGGTGTTGGTAGAGGAACGGGAAACGGAGAGTGCGTCGGCCTGGGAGTTCATTCCTTTTGAGGTGGACGAGGGCGTTAAACGGGAATTTCGGGTCACCCGGTGAGTGATCGGTTCGATCCCCGGGCGTTGTTGCTCTCTTTCGGGTTGTTGCTGCCGGTGCTGTTGTCGGCCAATCTCGCCTCGCTGATGTGGTGGAGTGGTCTGGGTATGGTGGTTTGGGCGGTTTGGGCCGCGTCTCTCTCCGGGCGGGAGTTGGGGCGCGGCCTTTTTCGTTTGCGCTGGCTGTTTTTTGCGCTGCTGGTGACGCATGGCATGTTGACGCCAGGGGAGGTGATCGGAGCGGCGTTGCCGTTTTTAACCTGGGAGGGGGTGTTGGCTGGCAGCAACCAGGCGGTGCGTCTGCTGCTTTTGGTGGTGTTGGCTTTGGCTTTGGGACGATTGGCCACGCCGTTGGCGTTGGTGGGTGGATTGGGATTTTATCTGGGTTGGTTGGAGCGTTTTGGGATGCCGGTGCGACGGGGTTTGTCGATTCTGAATTTCTGTCTGGTCGGTTTGGGGCGTTTTCAGACGCAGGCGGCGCGGGTGCGTGAGACGGTGCGGGATCGGATCGGGGAGGTGGAGTGTGGTTGGGTGGCCCGTTTGGACCGTTTGGCCTTTGGTGCGGCGGTGTTGTTGCGGGGGTTGCTGTGGGATTTGCGGCGTTGCGAGGAGGGGTTGCGCAGTCGCGGGTTTGAGGAGTCGTTGCCGCTGGTGAGCGGTCTTCATGCGCATGGATGGCGTAGGATGGACGGGGTGTTGGTGGCGTTGCCGGCGTTGTTGTGGTGGGTGTGGTGGATGGGATGGTGAAGGTGGGAACCGCACCCCAGCCTGGAATGTGTGGTTTTTATTAAACCGCACCCAGTTTGGAATGTGTAGTTTTTACTGGTAAAAAAAAGAGAGGGTCTGGGAGATTCATCTCCCAGGGTTTTGACTTTAGCCTTTAGCGCGCTCTTCAAAAGAAGCATTTTTCGCGTTTTTTGCGAAAAATGCGCCGCGCGCCGCCTTAGCGGGGGTCGTTTCCGCTTTTTGGAAACGACCCCCGCATCTTGCACGCAGCCTTGCGAAAAACGACGCATCCCAAAATGGGTGCGGTTTGGATGTCGTGATGGCCGATCTGAGAGACCATGATGCAAAACCATGACTTATCCTCGGAAGAGTTCCGCTACTGGGCTTTCATCAGCTACAGCCACCAGGACAAGGCATGGGGTGATTGGTTGCATCGGGGCTTGGACAGCTACAGGACACCCGGTCAATTGGTTGGCAAAACCACGAATCGTGGTTATGAGACACCCGCCAAGTTGTATCCCATTTTTCGTGATCGGGAAGAACTCCCCACGAGCGCCGATTTGAACCATGCCATTACCACGGCTTTAAATCAGTCGCGCTATCTGATCGTGATCTGCTCCCTGCGTTCGGCAAAATCTCTTTGGGTTAACAATGAGATACTCTATTTCAAATCCTTGGGACGCGAAGGATGGATCTTGCCACTGATCGTTGATGGCGAACCCAACGCTGCCGACAAGCCGGAACTGGGTCTGGAGGAGTGCTTTCCACAAGCGATCAAGTACAAGTGGGCAGACGGCGGATTGACGGATCAGCGTACTGAACCCATTGCCGCCGATGTGCGTCCTGGCAAGGACAGCCTGGACATGGCCTTGTTCAAATTACGCGCCGGATTGCTGGGAGTCAATCTGGATGACCTCGTGCAACGGGAGATGCAGCGTCAGCGCCAGGAGAGCCGGAGAAACAAGAAGATCGCCGCCGCCATGCTGTTATTGGCGTTGCTGGCCACCATTGGCGGTTGGTTCGCCTGGGAGAACGAACTCAAGGCAGTGGCTGCACAAAAGGTGGCAGAGGAAAAGGGGGAGGCTGAACGTCAAGCCCGAGAAGAAACGCAGGCCCAACTGCGCAAGGCCAAACACAATCTTGGCATGATTCTCAAGGAAAAAGCGCTCCATGCCTTCAAAGAGATGATGCCCGCTGCTGGACGCTTGTTGAGCGTGCATGCCCTGGACCATCTGGATCCGCAAGCCACCCCGATGCGTGCCGACCTGTTCAGCTCCTATCTTGAGTCGACCACTTACCCCCTCATTTGGACCATCCCCTCGTCCGCACAGCATCACAATTCGGTGCAAACCCTTGCCTTCTCACCAGATGGTCTGAATCTGGCGTCAGGTGGGTATCTCGAGAAATTCATTCACATTTGGGACGTCAAGACTGGAAAAAAACGGCTTTCCCTCAAGATTCCCGATGGCACCACCAGCCTCTCCTATTCTCAGGATGGCCGATTGTTTGCTGCGGCAGGAAAGAACACTATTTATTTGTGGAACAGGGATCTCAACATGGTTGAGGGCCCGATGCTTGAACAAAAAGATGTGCACGCCCTTGCCTTTTCTCCCGACAACCGGTTCCTGGCTGCCAGTGGAGACAATACGATCCAACTCTGGAAGATGCCTCACGGCGAACCGGGCGCCAAGATCCATGCGGACAATAGCTTGTCCGGCAAGTTGGCTTTTTCTTCTGACGGACGCAAGATCGCCTCTGGAGTGAAAAATTCTGCCATCACCCTCTGGGATGTCACAACAGGGAAAATGGTTCTGAACCTTCACGGACATTCCAAGGAAGTCCAGAAAGTCGTTTTTTCCCCGGATGGAGCGATGCTCGCATCGGCTGGTGCCGATCAGTCGATCCGTTTATGGAATACCACCACAGGCGAACTGTTGAGGTCACTCCAGGGGGGGCACCAGTCCGTCAATGATCTGGCTTTTGCCCCGGACGGTCACTCGTTGGCTTCGGGAGGTTCCGACAGTACGATTCGCTTGTGGGACACGGCGACAGGAAAGGAAACAGGGGTGCTCACAGGACATACGCATCAGGTCTTCGCCATCGCTTTCTCCCCTGATGGCACAACGCTGGCCTCTGGGAGCAGAGACCAGACCATCCGTATGTGGGATGTTGCCGCAAGGCGCGAAACACACAATGCACGCAGCATCCATGCCTCCGTTAACAGCGCACTCCTGACAAAAAATGGCAGATTTCTCATTTCCGGAGACGCGAGCGGGAAAATTCTGCTATGGGAAACAACTACAGGTAAATTTCTGGGCGTCATGGGAGGGCATGCCGGATCCGTCATCACGCTCGCCATCTCCCGCGATGGTCAACGTCTGGCATCGGGTGGAGCGGACAATACCATTCGATTGTGGGATATGCAAACGTTCAAGATGTATGCACAACTCAAGGGACACACCAGTAGCATATTTGGGGTCGCGTTCTCCCCGGATGGCAAGCGTCTCGTATCGGGCAGCCTTGACCACAGCTTACGCCAGTGGGACGCAGTGACCGGACAGGAACTCTCCCTGCTGGATGATCATTTTGCAATCCAGTCCGGAATGGCCGTTTCCCCGGACGGTCTTTTCGTCGCCGCTGGCGGCAAGGATCACTCCATCCTGCTATGGAGTGCCGCCACCCGGCAGACCAGCACACTCCAAGGTCACGCCGATCGTGTATTCAGAGTGGCCTTTTCCCCGGATGGTCTGACCCTGGCGTCAGGTGGCAAAGACAAGACGATCCGTTTATGGGATGTGAAGACGGGAACACTCCGCTCCACCTTGAACGGACATACCCAAGCTGTGGTATCCGTGGCCTTTTCCCCGGATGGAAAGAGATTGGCAACGGGAAGTCATGATCACTCGATTCGATTATGGGATCTCGCTGCGGAAAAATTGCTGGCCACTCTCCCTGCCCCCAATGTGAATGTGGTGGAGTTCTCCCCGGCAGGAACGGTCCTGATTTCGGGACATTCGGACCATTCCATTCGCCTGTGGGACATGACCGCCAACGAAGGAAGGCTTGTGCTGCAGGATCGTGCCGCAAAAGTGCAAAGGATTGACATCTCTTCTGACAACAAAATCATCGCTGCTGCAAACGAAAAGGGAACGGTTCGCCTGTTGGACCGCGCAACTGGATTACCCTTTGCCGCGATGCCCGCGCACGCAACCGCTGTTTTCAGAGTCGTTTTCTCCCCAGATGGCCGATTGCTCGCTTCGGCTGGCGAGGACAGCGCCATCCGTTTATGGCGCATGGATGCCACGGATCACCCCCCCACGACATTTTGGGGACATGGTGACGCGGTTCTGGATGTTGCCTTTTCACAAAACAGCCAATCCTTGATTTCGACGGGGCGCGACAGAACGATCCGAGTGTGGGATAGGGCAACAGGAAAAAACCGCATCCTGTTGCAGGGTTATGCCGAATCCTTCAGCACGCTGAGGTTTGCTTCGGATGGCAAAACGCTCGCACTCCTTGGTTTGTTTGGTCGCGGCATCATGTTGCTCGACATGAATTCTGGCCAGCAACGCATGGTTGGTGAAAACAAAGGGCGTTTTGTTGAGGCGCTTTTCTCGCCTGACGGAAAAACTCTTGTTGCGGGAAGTTTGGATAATCACCTGTATTTCTGGGATGTCGCTACCGGGAATCTGTTGTATCGTCTGCCCAATGGTGCGTCGATCAGACGGCTGGCTTTTTCCCGTGACGGAAAGACAATTGGCGTAGGGAACTTCAACGGATCCATTCACCTTTTCGATTCTGTTTCCCATGCACGGTTGGCCACATTGCAAGGGCATTCCGGAGTCGTGAGCGACATCGTCTTTTCCCCGGATGGTCGCTTTGTCCTGTCAGGAGGCCACGACCGCAGCGTGCGTTTGTGGGATATCGCGCCAGTGGATCGGATCGACCTGGCGCAATGGATCGGGGAGGAGGGGCAGCACAGCGGCATGCACTTGGAGGAGTTGATCCCGCAACCGATCACGCCAGAGCCCAACTTGTATGGCCAGGACGCAGGATCCCCTGCCTGGCCGGTACACCATCCTCTCAAGTGGTTGGCCGGCGCGGAAGCAGGAGAAGCCGAATCCCTGTTGCAGCTTGCCACGATTGAACACCGCAACCAAAGATGGGAGCAGGCCTTGACCTTCTATGAAAAGGCTTTGGCCGCTGGGCACAGTGCAGCCAAAGAACGCATCACGGTGCTGCGCCAAATGCGCTCCATGCTCGACCAGGCTGCATCTGGCCACGCAGCCGATACAAACCAGGCCGGTGAGACGGCAACAACGACCAGAGCCGTGACGGAAAATCCCGCTGCGATGCTCGAACGGGTCGCCAATTTTTCCAAAGAGAGCCATTCATTACAGGAGAAGGGCGATCCTGCGGGAGCATTGCCTCTCCTCCAGAGTGAATTGGAGATCCGTAAACAACTCGCAGCCAGCAATCCGGACAATGTAAGCTGGCAATATGGTTTGGCTGCCTGCCACGGCAGGATGGGTAAATTATTCATGAATCAAAACGATGCGTCGGGTGCGGTTGCGTCATTCCGCGCGAGTATTGCCATTTACAAGCTTTTGGCCGCACAGGATCCCACCTTCATGGCCGTGCAACAGGAGATTGCCGACGGGTGGACCAATATCGGAGAGCTTCTCTTGAAACAGGAGGATTTCAAGGGAGCCGCTATTGCCTTCGGCGATGCCATAACGATTCGCCAACGCCTGGTCGCACAAGAACCGCAACAGGTTGACATACAAAGGGATCTGGCAATTGGTCACGAAATATTGGGGTTGGTTTTGGAAGAACAGGGAGAGACCACCTCTGCCATGGTCCATTTCAAGGAAGCGATTCATCTGTTTCTGACGCTGCGCGCCACTCATGCCGATCCAGCAAAACACCGCAAAGAGCTCACCGTCCCCCATGAGCACTTGGCCAAACTGCTCATCCAGGCCGGAAAACAGCATGAGGCGATCGCGCTGCTCAATGCCTGGGTGGAGCGAGAGTCCGACAACGAAGCGACCTTGATCGTGCGTGGTCGTATCAACCTGCGCCTTGGACGTTTGGATGCGGCAACCGATGATTTTCGCCATGCGATCCGTCTGGCACCGCAATCGTTTCCAGCCCATGCCGATCTTTCCTGGGTACTCATTCAACAAGGTGCTTTTTCAAAAGCCAGAGAGCACGCCATCAAGGCCAGGCAGTTGCAACCCAATCATCTGGTCGCGCTCACCAATCTGGCGCATGCCGATTTTTTGGAGGGTGAGAGCGAGAATGCCGAAAAAGCATACCTGAATTTACTCCCGTTATTTAAAAATGAAAAAGAATTCAATGAAACCCTTGTTTCTGACTTCAAATTTTTTATTGACCAGGGATGGAAGACAGGTGAGAGCCGTAAAATCTTAGCTAAAATACAAGAGGCTTTCGCGAAGGAGATGGAAACACGTGTCAACGCTCATGGGAATTGACCCTCCCCGTGCTCACGAAAGGTGACCCACGAAGTGCGGGTGGGTGGAAGGATTGCTGCGGGGGGCGAACCGGAGGCGAAGAAATGGGAGGGGTGTCGGTGGGTGAGAGGAGGGCAGACTGGATCGGGCGCGGAGGGATCAATGACCGGGGAGCAGCTTGAGAAGGGTGACGATGAAAACAGCCTGACCGGCGGCCACGCCGAACATCCATTTGATGGTTTCGGCCTTGGACGCGGCGATTTCGCGACGAAGGGTCATTTCAAGATCCCGGACATCTCGCTTGAGAGTCAGTTCAAGAGTTACAGATTATTATAAATAGACCTCTTTTAAAAATTGTTGATAGTCGCGAATGTAATCGTCCGGGTCATAGTAGTCCGATGCAAACACTAATAATACTGCCTCACTTGTGTATTTATACTGAGTCCCCCAAATCATGGGAGGCAGATACACTCCAATCTCCGGTCTGTCCAGCAAAAACTCCTGACGATGTTCTCCATCATCCGCGACCACGGAACAGGCACCACGAACACAGATCAGAAATTGATGGCACTGGCGATGCGCATGCTCCCCACGGGTTTGCGTACTCGGAACATCGAATACCAAAAAATACCGCTTTGCAACAAATGGCACACTCCGTTGAAATTCTCCGACACTCAGGTTTCCACGCATATCCTCGATTCGAGGAAATCGATGATAGGTAACCCCATTGACATGGGTTGCAGTCGCGCCGACCTCTTCTGACAGATCCGAAAAATCCTGTTGACTACACCGGCGTTCAGCATCGGCATAGCCAATAATTCGCGCCGGATTTCCAACCGCAATCGCATTCGGAGGCACTGATCGGGTTACGACCGCCCCTGCGCCCACCATGGAGTTTCGACCAACGGTCACGCCAGGCAAAATGACTGCGCCAGCACCAATGGATGCGCCATCCTCAAGAGTGGTTCGCAAAAATTCCGCTGGACGCTGCCGACTGCGTGGAAAGCGATCATTGGTGAAAGATACATTGGGCCCCACATAAACATCATGCCCCACGCGCACACCATCCCACAGTTGCACGCCGCTCTTAAGCGTGGTTCTGTTGCCGATGATGACGTCGTTTTCAATCAAACAGAGGGCACAAATGTTACAATCTTCACCGATCCGCGCATCCGGTAGCACGACCACATACTGCCAGATCCGCGTTCTGGCACCAATCCGGCTGGACTGTACGTCGGACAATGCATGAATAATGGGTGCTGTCATGAATCATTCTCACCTGTAAAAAAACAAACCGCTTCAGGGAACCCTGAATGCCGATCCCCCGGATTTCCAGGGATGCGCAGCATCCATTTTGGTCACATTTCGCGACATTTCAGCCGACCTTTCGGCCATCTTCCATTTGTGCAGCTTACCACATGAGAAGGTGTCTGGCCATTGCCAAACAGTCGATGCGTGCCATTCAAGGAGCGAAAAATGGCAGAGCAAATTAGAATTTTGCTTCCGAATGTTACGTTCGAGCCTGACGCGCTCGCTCAAGCCATGAACAGGTTGATCAGACAGTCTGTGAGCTTTCCATGGACTTACAACCGCAAATCGGTCTCGTTCGCGTCAAAAAGGTATTTCAGATCATAAATCACATGCCCCTGCTTGCCGAAACTGCGGATCTTCGCAATGCCCATCTCCTTGAACTGCCGGTGGGCTACGGCGAGGATGATGCCGTCGTAGGCTTGTGGTTCCGGATGGGCGATCGGTGCAATGCCGTACTCGTGATGCGCCTCCACCTTGGAGACCCAGGGGTCGTACACTTCGACCTGGCACTGGTAATCGTGCAGCTCGCGGACGATATCCAGCACGCGGGTGTTGCGCAGATCGGGACAGTTCTCCTTGAAGGTCAATCCCATGACCAGAATGCGTGCGCCGCTCACCTGCAATCGACGCTTGGTCATGGCTTTGACGAACTGCGCCACCACATAACCACCCATGCTGTCGTTCAAACGCCGACCGGCCAGGATGATCTCCGGGTGGTAGCCGATGCTCTGGGCCTTGTGGGTGAGATAATAGGGATCCACGCCGATGCAGTGGCCGCCGACGAGACCGGGGCGGAAGGGGAGGAAATTCCACTTGCTGCCTGCAGCCAACAATACGGCCTCGGTGTCGATCTCCATTTTGTTGAAGATGATCGCCAGCTCGTTGATCAGTGCGATGTTGAGATCTCGCTGGGTGTTCTCGATCACCTTGGCCGCTTCGGCAACGCGGATGCAGGAGGCTTTGTGGGTACCGACCACAATGATTTCGTTGTAGAGCGCATCGACCAGATCGGCGATCGCCGGGTTGGATCCGGAGGTGACTTTGCGGATGGTGGTGACGCGATGGTCGTGATCGCCGGGATTGATGCGCTCCGGGGAGTAGCCGGCATAAAAATCGATGTTGAATTTCAGTCCGGAGAATTTCTCCAGAATGGGAACGCAATCCTCTTCGGTGCAGCCCGGATAGACGGTCGATTCGTAGATGACCAGATCTCCCGGTTTGAGCACCCGTCCCACGGTTTCGCTGGCCCGGATCAGTGGGGTCAGATCCGGACGCTTGTGGTTGTCGATCGGCGTGGGCACGGTGACGATGAAACAGTTGCATCCGGCCAGCGGTCCGACTTCTGAGGTGAAGGTCAGCTGTTCGGCGGCCAGCAGGTCGTCTCGGGTGGTCTCCAAGGTATAGTCATTGCCGGCGCGCAGCTCTTCAATACGTGTCTGGTTGATGTCGAAGCCGACCACGGGACGCTTCTTGCCGAACTCCACGGCAAGCGGGAGTCCCACGTAGCCAAGACCGATGATCGCCAGTTTGATGTCCGCGACGGTTTGCATGTTTTAATAATGGTGGTGAAGTAATTAAATTGGGGGTTTGTCCCGATCATGCAAGGCAGATCATGCCTGTTGGTATGCATGGCTGTCAAGCGTGACGCATGTTCTAGATGCTTGCCGGATTGGTTTGCGCATGCTGCGCGTCAGGTGAGAACGACGGTCAGTCGTAAAGGGGGATGCTTGCCAGCCTTGAATTGCCTGGCTGAATCGGGCATTGTGCGCGATACTTAAGGATTCCTGCGCATGTGAGCGGGTGAGGAAAGCGCGGATTGCTTGCCATGACTCGAAAAACGAAGGAGAACACAGCATGTCCGAGAACTGCATTTTCTGCAAAATCGTCCAGGGGGTTATTCCAGCGAAAAAAATCTACGAGGATGATCGGGTCTTGGCTTTTCACGATCTTCATCCCCAAACGCCCGTGCATGCACTGGTGATCCCCAAGCAGCATTTTGTGAGTCTGGACGATCTGCAAGCGGACCATCGGGACGAGGCGGGTCATCTGCTGGAGCGGGTGGCCCATGTCGCCCGCGAGCTGGGTGTGGCGCAGAGCGGCTATCGGACGATCATTAATACCCGTGAGCACGGCGGTCAGGAGGTGGATCATCTGCATGTGCACATTCTCGGCGGTCGTCGGGTTGGTCCGATGGTCAGTCGTCAACTTGCATGATGGGGGAGAGAACCCTCTTACCCCCACCCGTGGCACACTTCCCATGGGGGTTTTACGGTAAAAGTCGCTGAACTCCTGCGGCGATTGCTCCGGGGAGTGTCCGAAATCGCGGACCGGGACTTGACAAATTTTTCCTGGCGTTGTCAAATAAAATGTTATGCCGAAACGTTGGAAAATGCAGCTCTGACGGTCGGTTTTGGTATGGATCGGCTGCCTTTGTCTTCGTGGATGACCCGATGCCCCGGTATCCCGACTCTTTGGTTGAGTTGATCCGCGACCGCGTGGATCTGCTCGATCTGATCGGTCGCCGCGTCACCCTGAAGAAACAGGGTAGCGCCTGGATGGGACTTTGTCCGTTTCACAACGAAAAGAGCCCGTCGTTCTCGGTGCGACCGGACAAGGGGTTCAAATGCTTCGGTTGCGGCGAGGGTGGCGACGCCTTCGGCTTTGTGATGAAGAGCAAGGGGGTCGGCTTCAACGAGGCGGTCGAGGAGTTGGCCGCCATGACCGGCATTCCCCTGCCGAAGGCGACGATCGAGGATCCCGAGGCGATACGGCGGGCCGAGATCCGCCAGAAGCTCTTCGAGGTGGTGGCCAAGGCGCGAGAGTTCTTCCGCTCCGCCTTGCAGGCCCCGGGAGGCGAGCCGGCACGGCGCTATCTGGCCGGACGGGGATTGCGCCCCGAGACCGTGCAGCGTGAGGGGTTGGGGTATGCCCCGCCGGGGTGGAGTTCCCTGCTCGATCACCTGGGTGGCGGGGAGGCTGCCGGAGAGTTGCTGGAGGCCGCCGGGCTGGTGGCCCGCAAAGGGCCGGGCGAGCGGCCCTATGATCGATTCCGCGAGCGGATCGTTTTTCCGATTGATGATTTGAAAGGGCGATGTGTCGGATTCGGCGGACGCTTGCTGGGGCCGGGTGAGCCGAAATATCTGAACTCCCCGGAGACCGAGCTGTTCCAGAAGGGGCGGCTGCTCTACGGACTGGAAAAAGGCCGCGCGGCGATCGCCAAGGCCGGCTTCGCTTTGGTCGTGGAAGGGTACATGGATCGCCTGGCTCTGGTGGAGCACGGCATCGAGGGGGTGGTGGCCACGTTGGGTACGGCCATGACCTCGGATCATTTGCGTTTGTTGTGGCAGCAGACACGGCGCATCGTGTTCTGTTTCGATGGCGATGCAGCGGGCGAAAAGGCGGCCTGGAGGGCGTTGGAGCTCTATTTCGACGGCCTGGAGGCGGATCGTCACGCCCATTTTCTGTTTCTGCCCAAGGGCGAGGATCCGGATGAGGTGGTTCGTCGCGAGGGGGCGGAGGGGTTCAAGCGGCGCATTGAGGGTGGCATCGCACCGATCGACTTTCTGATCCGCAAGTTCGGAGAGGGGTTGAACGCCAGCGACCCGGAAGGTCGTGCCGCCTTGTTGCATCGGGCCAGACCGCTTTTTTCCAAGGTGAAAGATCCGCTGCTGCGGGAACTTTACTTGGAGACGCTCGGTCAACGACTGCATATCCCGTTGCAATTCTCCCAGGCCGGAACGCATGCCGAGGCAGCCCGGATGCGGGTCGAGCGGGAGGCTTATCCCGGAGCCCCCGCACCGGCAAGAGCCGTCATGCCGCGTGCGCGCATCGCTGCCCGGCGGGATCATGAACAGGCCTTGTTGGCCCTGGCATTGCGTCATCCGCAGTTGGTGCGGGCACGCGAGGAGGAGTTGAGTCGCCTGACGCTGGAAAATGGTCAACTGGCGACCCTTTTGGCCGAATTGATCGGAATGGGGCACAGCTTCGATGTTCTGCCCAAATCCTGGCCGACCGAATGGTTCTCCTCGCAGCAGATGGCGCGTCAGGCACAAGAGATCCTGCGGGCCGAAGAGGTGTCGCCGGAGCGGATCGATGAGGAGTTCGACGGCTGTCTGATCAGCGTGCATGTGCAGGCGTTGCGCCGCGAACGCAACGAATTGATGCGCCGGATTGAATTGGAAGGGGATCCGGACGATGGCCTGACCACCCGTTGCCGCGCCTTGAAGATCGAGGAGCAGCGGATTCTGGAACGCAAGGTGATGGGCTCGCGTCCGTGAGTCGGGCTGGAAATGGCACTTAAGCTTGGAATGTAATGTCTTGACTGGTGAAAAAAAAGAGCGGGTCTGGGAGATTCCTCTCCCAGGGTTTTGACTTTGACGTTGATTTTAGCGCGCTATTCAAAAGGCGCATTTTTCGCGGTGTGTGCGAAAAATGCGCCGCGCGCCGCCTTCGCGGGAGTCGTTTCCGTCTTTTGGAAACGACTCCCTCATCTTGCACGCAGCGTTGCAGGAAATGACGCTTCTTATAAAGATGGTTGCGGTATGGCGATCGCCGGTCGGGTGGAATACGGGGGGACGGGGTTGGCATCACGGACATGAACACTCGGGAGATGGATGCATAGCATGGGTGATGATTCCAAGCTGGACCAGATGAAACATTTGATCGCGCGGGGCAAGGAGCGTGGCTTTTTGACCTACGACGAGGTCAACGACGTGCTCCCGCACAATGTCAACATTCCGGAACAGATCGAGGATGTGGTCAACGTCCTGGATGATCTGGGGATTCATCTGGTGGAAGAGCCGGAGGTGGTCTCCTCCATCAAGTCGATACCGTTGGGCGATGTGGACGTGGATGTCGAGATGGATGTGGATCTCGGCGATGTGGATGTCGACGACGTGGATGATGGGGATGATCTGTTCGGCAAGCGAGGCGGGCCGGACAGCGGCATCGAGGATATCGATCTGGGCAAGACCGATGACCCGGTGCGCATGTATCTGCGCGAGATGGGTTCGGTGGATCTGCTGACCCGCGAGGGCGAGATCATGATCGCGCAGCGGATCGAGGCGGGTCGCAACGAGGTGATCTCGGCGATCTGCGACTCTCCGGTGACCTTTCAGGAGATCATTCTGCTGGCCGAGAAGCTGCGTAACGGTCAGGTGAGTCTGCGGGATATTCTTGACATTCCGGCCCCGTCCCACGAACTGGGCGAGGAGGAGGTTGACGAGGAAGAGGACGACGAGGAAGAGGACGAAGACGAGTTGGACGGCAAGTCCGGCGATGGGCTTGATGAGGATGAAGATCCGGATCTGGATGGCCCGGACGGGCTGATGAACAAGGACGTTGAGGAGGAGAATCAGCGCATCCAGGAGTTGTTGGAGCAGACCCAGGCGGTGTTCGATTCGATCGCGGCGGACAATGTGGTCTTGAACGAGATCCGCGTGGAGCAGGAGAAGGCGCGTCTGGCCGGAGATGCCGCCGGGGTGAAGCGGTTGCGGCGGCGTTATCGCGATCGGCGCGAACGGATTGTCAAGGCGGTGGTGGGGATCAAGTTCTCCTTCAAGCAGATCGACCGCATGGTGCGTATTTTGAAGAAATACGTCGAGCGGGTGCGTGAGGTGGAGATGGAGATCTTGAAGATCTCCGAGATCGCCGGGGTGCCGAAGAAGAGCTTCTTGAAGGAGTATCAGGGGAGCGACGGCAGCAAGGTGTGGGTGGACAAGTTCTCCTCGCACCCATCGCCGGCCTGGCAGCGGTTTTACGAACATCGCGAGGAGTTGTACGCCTTGCGGGATCGCATCACCGAGATCGAGCTGGAGGCGGGTCAATCGGTCACGGATTTAAAGAACACCAACAAGAAGATCATTTCGGGCGAGCGCAAGGCGAGCTGGGCCAAGAAGGAGATGGTCGAGGCGAATTTGCGATTGGTGATCTCGATTGCCAAGAAGTACACCAATCGCGGCTTGCAGTTTTTGGATCTGATCCAGGAAGGGAACATCGGCCTGATGAAGGCGGTGGACAAGTTCGAGTGGCGGCGCGGGTACAAGTTCTCGACCTATGCCACCTGGTGGATCCGTCAGGCGATCACCCGTTCGATCGCGGATCAGGCACGCACCATTCGCATTCCGGTGCACATGATCGAGACGATCAACAAGCTGGTGCGCACCAGCCGGCAGATGGTCCAGGAGATGGGCCGCGAACCGACCCCCGAGGAGATCGCCGAGCGCATGGAGATGTCCTTGGACAAGGTGCGCAAGGTGTTGAAGATCGCCAAGGAGCCGATTTCGCTGGAGACGCCGGTCGGCGACGAGGAGGATTCGCATCTGGGTGATTTCATCGAGGACAAGTCGATGCTCTCTCCTTCGGAGCTGGCGATCATGGCCAATCTGCGCGACACCACCGGTCGGGTGTTGAAGACCCTGACCGACCGCGAGGAGAACGTGTTGCGCATGCGTTTCGGGATTGGCGTGCATACGGATCATACGTTGGAGGAGGTGGGCAAGCAGTTCCACGTCACCCGTGAAAGAATCCGTCAGATCGAGGCCAAGGCGCTGAGGAAACTGCGCCACCCCACCCGCTCGCGTAAACTGCGGAGCTTTTTGGAGTCGTGATCGCCGCGAATCAGGGCCTATAGCTCAGCGGTCAGAGCCGCCGGCTCATAACCGGTCGGTCCCAGGTTCGAATCCTGGTGGGCCCACCATTAAAGTTGTATGAGGTTTTCTCGTTGCAAAAGCCGCCCCACCGGGCGGCTTTTGTGTATGTAAAAAAGTCCAATGTTTCCAAGTGTTACGCGGCATGGTTCGAAAACGCACTCGGTCAGAAGCCGGACTCACGGGAGTCGAAATCGGCGGTTCTCCTTCTCTCCTCGCCCCCATTCTCCAAAACCTGTGGACCCGCCCTGGGTGAGTCCGGAAATTCCGGACTCACTTAACGCAATGATATTGGAAGAATATCATTGACTCCTTATGCTGGACCTGTTCGATGGTAAATTTGGTTGCGGAGAATGAGAGGCAGATTCGAACCTGGGTCCAGTTTGATGGTAAGTTTATACAATCAATATCTAAAGATGTTGAATGTGATGCAGAAATAAATTTAACGCCTGAGACTGCATGCAACTCCTGGCCGGATCCGGCTCCAGACGTGGCCACGACAGAAATCCGCCCCGTCGGCCCCAAAACGCGCCACGTTCGCGCCTGCCTTGGAGGTGGTGCCTTTGTCCAAGAACGCGGCCAGAACCGACACGGGCGCGTCTATGGCGCCGCCAACTCCTCCAACGGTTTGACCGGCACCAGGTGCAGATCCTCACGCAGGGTCAACGTACCCGCATCAATCAGGGCCTTCAAGACCACGCGCGCTTCATGTTCGGTCACGCTGCTGTTCTGTGCCACAGCCTTGACGTTGACCTCGATGACCTGCTCCAGGAACTCCTGCTCTTCAGCATCCGAAATCTCCCTCTGGGAGACGGGTGATGACTCCACCAGTCGTGCGAGTTCGGCGTCGAGTCGTTCTTTGGCATCTGAGGCGTCACTTCGTTGAGCCGGTTTGCGATGTTGATGCGTGCGCCGTCTTTCCGCCCGTTTACGCGCGGCTCTGGCCTGTGACCGGATTTTCTTGAGTTCCTGGCCCGGCATCAATCGCGATCCACCCGCTCCCTCAACTCTTTACCCGCCTTGAAAAACACCAGCCGTTTGGCCTCGACCTGGACCGAGACACCCGTCTTGGGA
>JAMOBI010000187.1:0-2964 GCA_039908105.1 Magnetococcus sp. YQC-9 | reverse complement strand
ATCACCCGCCATGACGCGGCCATCCAGACCCTGGAGGAGCTGGTTGACAAGCGTTTCGCCTTTGGCGACGCCAACTCCACCATGAGTCATCTGATGCCGCGCGCCATGCTGCTCGATGCCGGAATCCCGACGACACGTCTTGCTGGCGTCGAATTTCTCTCCAACCATGCCAACGTCGTCCTGGGGGTGCTCTCCGGTTTGTTCGATGCCGGAGCGACCCGGGAGGGGATCTTTCTCGAGCACCAGGCACGCGGCTTGAAAGCGATCGCCTGGACCCCGCCCTTGCCCACCCACCTGTTTGTCGCACGGACCACTCTGCCAGCATCCCAAACCGAACAATTGCGGCACTCCCTGTTGCAGCTGGCTGCGCAACCCGATGGCAAGGCGATACTCCAATCCGTCGAAGCCACGATCACCGGCATCCTGCCTGCCGAGGACGCGGAGTACGACTCGCTGCGCGTCACGCTGCGCAGGTTGCAAGAGGCGGGAGTCGAACCGTGAACCGTTATGTCTCCCTTTCAGCCTCGCAGAGGGGATTTCCCTGGAAATATTTCGGGGTGCTGCTCTGTTTTCTGGGAATCCATGCCTATCTGGTTCTGGCCGGGCATCATGAGGAGATGGCCGGCACCCTGCACCGTCACATCGCCAACGAGATGGATCTGGTCGCGATGATGACCCGCGAGGCCGCGACCCGGAACGATCTGACCACGCTGGAAGCCTTGCTGCTGCAATGGGGGGAGCATCATAATCTGGTGGTTGAGATCTCTGCCGTGGCGCCCAACGGATTTGTGCTGGCCCACTACCGCCGGGACAAAACCGCCACGAGAACCTTGGATCATCGACAGACCATCGACGATGGCAAAAAACCGTTGTTCACCCTCACCATCCGGCATGATCTGGATCAGGTGGATCATGCGGTCAATCGGATGGGGGGGCATCTGGCGATCAGTTCCCTGCTGTTGATGCTCTCGTTGGGGGTGGTGCTCTGGTGGATCCAACGCCGTGAGGCGGTCATGCCTTTGGAACAGGAGATCCAGCAACGCAGGGAGATCGAGATGGTTCTGGCCGAGGCCAAGGCGCTGGCCGAGGCGGCCAGTCAGGCCAAGAGCGCTTTTCTGGCCGCGATGAGCCACGAGATCCGCACGCCGATGAACATCGTCATCGGCATGAGCGATGTGCTGCTTGATACCGATTTGAGTGACGAACAGCGGCGCTATGTCGAGATGTTGAAGAGTTCGGGGCGCAATCTGCTCTTGCTGATTAACGACATTCTCGATTTGAGCAAGATCGAGGCGAACAAACTCACCCTCGCGCCCGAACCGGTCGAAGTGCGCGCCTTGGCGCGCGAGGTGACCGAGATGTTTCGGGTGTTGGCGGTGGGTAAACAGATTGATCTTACGATGGAGATCGACGAGCGGGTGCCGGAGTGGATCGAGGCCGACCCGTTGCGGTTGCGTCAATGTCTGACCAATCTGGTGAGCAACGCGGTCAAGTTTACCGAATTCGGCCAGGTGCGCATCGAGATCGGGGTGTCGGGTGAGGAGTGGCTGCGTTTTGCGGTGCAGGATCACGGCATCGGCATCCTTGAGGAGCATCTGCACAGAATTTTTGAAATGTTCACCCAATCCGACACCGGCATTTCGCGGCGGTTCGGCGGCACCGGCCTGGGACTCTCGTTGACCGATCGGCTGGTGCGGCTGATGGGCGGTCGGATCGGGGTGGAGAGTGTGTATGGTCACGGCAGCTGCTTTCACTTCACGATTCCCTTGAAGCCGACCGGGCGACCCGAGCGGCGCACCCTGTCACGCCTTTCCGAGGAACGGGTACGTCCGTTGAAGATCCTTCTGGTCGAGGATGTCGCGGAGAATCGCGAGCTGATCCAGGCCTATCTGGCCAAAACCCCGCATCGGCTCACCGAAGCCAAAGATGGTGTCGAGGCGCTGGAGCAGATCGAACACCATGCGTTCGATCTGGTGTTGATGGATATCGAAATGCCACGCTTGAACGGATTGGAGGCCACGCGCCGCATCCGGGCGTGGGAGCGGGGGGGGGATCGGACTCCGGTGATCATTCTGGCACTCTCGGCCCACACCCTGGATGGCGAGGCCAGGGCCTGTCTTGAGGCGGGATGTGATGGTCATCTGGGCAAGCCGATCAACAAGAGGATTCTGCTGACCGCTCTGCGGCAACAGGGAGAAAAATTGAACTCTGGCGAGGAAAAGGACGATAAATCCTTTTCGGAGTGAATGTTCGGAGTGAATCAGGGAGAGGGGATGCGGTGAGCGGGACGCGTGGCGTCACACCTGGTTTCAGGCGGGTATTCGAATCATGGACGCATTCTGGGGGAGATGCGATGCAGGAGAGTTTGCGCGACTTGTTTGTGGATTATCACTCCATGGGGCGGTTTGCCTTGGGTTTGCTGCTTTTGACCCTGGGGGAGACGCTCATGGACTCGATTTTTGTCGAGAGCACCATTGCGTGGTCGTTGGGAGCCTATTTGACCCATTTTTCCGGGATGTTGGCCTGGAATCTGGTATTGATCCTGCTCTTTTTCCATCTGCCGCTCTACCGGGAGTTGGCACACCGTTTGTGGTTGCATGCGACGCAACAGGCCTTGAGTCATCGCATGCGGCATGTCACCACCTTGGATTCGTTGGGCGCGATCACGCTGCAATTCTTGACCGAGCGGCTGGACATCTTGAACGGCGTTTTGTATCTGGCTGACGAGAATCGCCGTCTGCAGTGGCTTGCCGGGATCGGCACGCCGCCGGAAAAGGAGATCGCCAAAACCCTGGAGCCGGGCGAGGGGGTGCTGGGGCAGGTGGCCATCACCCGCAAGCCGGTGCGACTTTCCGGGGTTCCCTGCGATCCGTTGCAGCTGCGCGCCGCACTTCTGGAGAGCACGCCGCGCGAGGTGTACATCACCCCGCTGATCCACGAGGAGCAGCTGTTGGGGGTGCTGGC
>JAMOBI010000020.1:0-31227 GCA_039908105.1 Magnetococcus sp. YQC-9 | reverse complement strand
TAAACTTTACGCTCTCCGTGACAGCCACTTCCACGGAAGGCGAGAATCAAGATACCGCGATCCGGACTGGCACGATCGATGTCTCTTTGGCTGCCGATGCCGACCAACCGACCCTGGTTTTCGCGAATGCATCGGGCACCGAAGACCAGCCGATCGCGTTGAATATCTCCTCGCTCCTCACCGACACCGATGGCTCGGAATCCCTTTCCATCACCATTGCCGGTGTGCCGGATGGCGCGGCCCTCTCGGCTGGTATTGACAACGGCGATGGCAGCTGGACCCTGACCCCGGATCAGTTGACCGGACTTGCCATCACCCCGCCGGCCAACAGCGATGTAAACTTTACGCTCTCCGTGACAGCCACTTCCACGGAAGGCGAGCATCAAGATACCGCGATCCGGACTGGCACCATCGATGTTTCTCTCGCCGCCGATGCCGACCAGCCGACATTGGTTCTGAGCAATGCGGAGGGCACCGAAGATCAGCCGATCGCGCTCAACATTTCGTCTTTGTTGACGGATACGGATGGTTCGGAGTCGCTTGCGCTTGCGATTACCGGAGTTCCTGCTGGAGCGGTGTTGTCGGCTGGTATCAATCAGGGCAATGGCAGCTGGCTTTTGACCGAAGATCAATTGAACGGTTTGACCATCACGCCCGCCAACAACAGCGACACCAACTTCATCCTGACCGTCAAGGCCTTCTCCACGGAAGGTCAGGGTGGGGATGGCGCGTTCAAAACCGGCATCATTGCCGTCTCCGTGGCCGCCGATGCCGATGCCCCGACCCTGGTGGTGCATGACGCGACCGGCACCGAGGATCAGCCGATCGCCTTGAATCTCTCCTCGGCGCTGCGTGATCTGGATGGTTCCGAGTCCCTCGCCATCACGATTGCCGGCGTACCGACTGGTGCGACGCTCTCTGCCGGTGTCGATCATCACGACGGCACCTGGACCTTGACCCCGGCGCAGCTGAACGGCTTGACGATTCGTCCGCCCACCAACAGCGACGTGGACTTTAAGCTCACCGTTACTGCCACTACCACCGAGTCAACCGGGGGGGATAGCGCCTCGACCGTCGAGTCGTTCACGGTGATGGTCAATCCGGATGCCGATGCGATCACCCTTAACATTCCGCAGGTGACCGGATCGGAGGATGGCGCGATTCCGGTCAATCTGACCTTCACCTTGCAAGATCTCGACGGCTCTGAAACCGTTTCCGGGGATATCGTGTTGACCGGCTTGCCGGTGGGCACGACCTTTAACATCGGCGCGGCGGGGCCGGGTCAGACCTGGGTGATTCCCCAGGGTGCGTTGCAGGTGACGAGCAGCCAGGATGGCCATCCGATCTCCTGGAGTGTACCCGGTCTGACTGTGACCGGTGCGACCAACTCGAATGTGGATTTCCAACTGGGCCTGAGTGTTACGACCAGCGATGGAAACGATACCTGGATCACCTCCGGCATCCTTGATATCGACCTGATCGGCGTTGCCGACGGCGTGAAGAATCTGACCGGCGTGGCGGGTACCGGCTCGGAGGACGGTTACGTCTACTTCAACTCCGGAACCGGGGCGCCGCAGTTGAGTTCCGCCCTGATCGACGCCGACGGTTCCGAGAAGATCAGTTACCGCCTGACATTCGATAAAACCATGGCCGCCGTGCAGGTCAAAGTGGGCACCACCTGGACCGCCGTTACCAAGGATGCGCAGGGTGGGTATACGGTCTCTGGTACCGACATCGCCAGCGGCAATGTCCGCTTCCAGGGACCGAGCAACTACGATGGCAACGTGCAGATCACTGCGAACGCCTATACCACCGATTATGCCGAAAATGGCACAACCGTGGACAACGTTTCGTCAAACCAAACCGTCACCTTTGGTGTGAACCTGGGGGCCGTGGCCGATGGCGTGAGCTTCTCCGGCACCACCGGCGCCACCGTGAATGAGGATCAGGTCGGACCGTTCGATCTGGACGTGGATATCAGCCTCTCCGACAAGGACGGCTCGGAAAGACTCTCCGGCGTCGTCACCCTGCAGTTTGATGCCACCAAACTGCCAGCCGGTTCGACGCTGAGCATCGCCGGAGATCCGGGCACCTGGGTCACAGATCTGGGTGGGGGCAAGTTCTCCATTGCCCAGGCCGCCCTGGTGCCCACGGCCTACACCAGCGGCGTGCCCACGTCGTGGCACATCAACAATCTCAAGCTCAACACCACGCTGCCGGCCAACTCCGACACGGATATCCCACTCACCATCTCCACGACCACCATTGAGGCGACCAACGGCAACACCAAGACCTCATCGATCAGCAGCGCAGTGACCGTCAAGGCGATCGCCGATTCGCCGACCATCCTGTTGAGTTCGGCGGGCGGCAACGAGGATCAATGGATCCCGATGAACGCCAATATCGCCTTGAACGATACCGACGGCTCCGAAAAGCTGATGGGCGATGTGCTGATCACCTCCAACGATCCGGATGCCCAGGGCGCCAGCCTGCGGGTGGGTGGGGTGTCGATCCAGGGTTCGACCAGCGGGGGCACGACCACCTGGTCGGTGCCGCAAGCGCTGCTCACCACCACGGCCACCAACGCCCAGGGCAAGGTGATCGCCTGGAATCTGAACGGTTTGGAGATCAAGCCGCCCCATGACAGCGACGGAGACCTCTCGCTTTCGGTAACTGCCAAGGTGCTCGACAACGACAACAGCAACACCTCGCTGACATCCAACCTCACCGTGACCGTGGACGCGGTGGCGGATGCGCCGATTGTGACGCGCGGCACGGCGATGGGGGTTGAGGACAAGCCGATTGCTTTGAATCTCTCTGCGGTTCTCTCCGATACCGACGGCTCGGAGAGCCTCTCCGTCACCATCGCCAATGTCCCGAACGGTGCGACCCTCTCCGCAGGTATCGACAACCACGATGGCACCTGGACCTTGACCCCGGCGCAGTTGAACGGCCTGACGATCACCCCGCCGCACGACTCAAACGCCGATTTCTCCCTACAGGTCACCGCCACCTCGACCGAGAGTGCCAACCTGGATCATGCCTCCACGGTGATCAATCAGACCGTGCGGGTGATCGGGGATGCCGACGCGGCGCATATCCCCAATGTTCTGACCGCGACCGGCGTCGAGGACGCGGTGGTCGGTGGCAGCGTGCCGCATGGCTCGGTGCTGTTGGATCTCTCCGGCGTGACGCTTTCGGATGTGGATGGATCGGAAAAATTGTCGGTCGTCATCGGCCATCTGCCGGAAGGCTCGCGGCTCTGGCTGCCGGAGGAGGCGGTGGGTGGTCTCTCCTATGTCGGCGGGGGGCGCTGGGCGGTTGATTCCAACTATCTGGATGAATTGCGCATCATTCCCAAAGGCGACTTCTCGGGCAGTTTCAATCTGGATGTGCGCATCGTCACCACCGAGAACGATGGTGACAAGTGGGTGGCCGACCGCTCCATGACCGTCACCGTGACCCCGGATCCGGATGCGCCCTCCCTGCAACTGCATGGCGGCGGCCTGGAGGATACGGTGGGTGGCGTGCCTCTGAATCTGGGCATTGCCACGATCGATCACGACGGCTCGGAGAGCATCACCGCCGTCACGGTCTCTGGTCTGCCGCAAGGGATCACTCTGACCGGCGCGGGGATCCTCTCGGGACCGGACGCCCAGGGGGTCTACCAGATCGATCCGAATCAAACCAGCGGTCTGAAACTGGTCGGCATGGCGGAAAACTCCAACGTCGATTTCGATGTGCAGGTCGCCGTCACCGTCCGGGACGGCGCGGTGACCGAAACCACCACCCGCTCGGTCAACGTCGATCTGGTCGGCGTGGCCGACGGCGTGGAACATCTCGTCGCCGGGGATCTCTCAGGTGCTGCGGCAGCGCCGATCCCTCTGTCGATCCACTTCGATAGGATCGATCAGGATGGCTCGGAGAGCGCATCTTGCGTCCTCTCCGGCGTTCCGGACGGCGTGGTGTTGATGAAGCCGGATGGTCACGGCGGTTGGACAATGGCCGGCATCAATGTCGGGGATGGCTCGTGGATCGTCCAGTCCGATGACATGAGCGGTCTGGCGATCCGCACGCCGGGCAGTTCCACGGGCGGGTCGTTCGATCTGACCGTGACCGTGGTCACCACCGAAAACGACGGCGATGTCAATACCGACGCGGTGCGCACCTTCCAGGTTGATTACACCGGCAACGGTGGCGGCGGGAGTGGCGGGAGTGGCGATGTTGATGCCGAGGGCATCGTGTTGAACCAGGGCGCAAGCCACGGTGTCGAGGATACCACCTTGCCCCTGAATCTCACCGCAGCGCTCATCGATGCCGATGGCTCGGAGACCATCTCCTTTGTGATCGATCCGGACTCCCTGCCGGATGGCGTGACCATCGGCGGTGGAGTGATCCATCCGTTGACCGGCGATCTGGTCTTCACCGCCGACACCATCGGACAGATGACTTTGACCCCGCCAGAAAACTTCAGTGGCGATCTCACCTTCCAGCTCAAGGCGATCTCCACGGAGATCAACGGTGGCGACAAACTTATCGAAACCAAGAGTGTCGCGGTGCATATCGACGCGGTGAGCGATGGCCCGGTGATCCACGTCTCCAATGTCACAGGCGATGAGGATACTGCCATCCTGACTCAGGTTTCGATCACCCTGCCGGACTCCGACGGCTCCGAATATCTCTCCGCAGGTGCTCTGCTGGTTTCTGGCCTGCCGGCTGGGGCTGTTTTGAATATCGGTTCCGTTGGCGCGCAACCGGGAACCTGGGTGATCCAGCGGGCCAATCTGGCCGTGACCGCCACCAATGAGCACGGCGAACCCATTGCCTGGGATGTGCCGGGACTCACCGTCACCCCACCGACGAACGCCCATCCGGATTTCACGCTCACCTTCCAGATTGCGGGCGGTGAAAGCAGTGGGAGCGAAGTGCTTTTCTCGGCCAATGTCCAGGTGGATGTGAATGCCGTGGCCGATACCGCTCAACTCCAGACGAGCGAGTTGACCGGAGTCGAGGACATGGTACTGCCCATGACCGGTCTGGTGGCGGCGTTGACCGATCTGGATGGCTCGGAGAGCCTGTCGGTGGTGATCGCCGGGGCCGGGAACGGGGTCTTCTTCGATGGTACCACCGGTCTGGTGGCCGGCACGGACAATGGCGACGGCTCGTGGACCTTTGCGCCGGATGAACTGAACCATGTGTGTCTGGCCATGCCGGTGGACTGGTCTGGTGGACTCAATCTGACCGCGACCGCCTTCACCCTGGAGTCCGACAACTTCGACGTGGCACAGATCACCAAGCAGTTCAACATTTCGTTTGCCTCCGTGGCCGATAGTCCGGTGGTGACAGTGCTGGATGCCACCGGCAACGAGGATGCCAGCATCGCCTTGAGCATCGTGGCCAAGAGCGTCGATATGGACGGATCCGAACATCTGGCGATCACCATCTCCGGCGTGCCGACGGGCGCGACGCTCTCCCATGGCACCGACAACGGCGATGGCAGCTGGAGCCTGACCGAAGGCGATCTGACCGGTCTGACGATCACGCCACCGGCCAACTACAACGGCACGATGAATCTTGGCGTGGCAATCCATTCGGTCGATCCTTATAGCGGTGCGGTATCCGCCGATGTGCTCGACACCTTGAGCGTGCAGGTCAACGCGGTGGATGACGCCTCCACGCTTGCGATCAACTCGCAGAACAGCTTTGGCGCCCTGCCGGCGAGTGGTGGCGTCACTTTCAAGGTTGCGCCCGACATCACCATCACCGACATCGACAGCACGACCATCGACAAGGCCATCGTGAGCATCAATGGCATCCAGACCGGAGATGTCCTCGGTGTGACCGGTTATACGCTGATTCCGGTCGCGACGAATGTGTGGCAGGTCTCTGGACTCAACATTCAGATTGCCAGTCAAACCAGCGGTTCGACGACCACCTGGACGTTGAGCGGTCGCGATTCGATGACCAATTACGAATCGGTGCTGGAGTCGGTCAGCTTAACCGCCACCAGGGAGGGCAACCATACGGTGAGCTATCAGGTGTTTGGTTCGGATGGCGCGGCCAGCACGCTGCAATCCGTGGATGCGATGGTGACCCAAAAAATGGTTCTCGGAACCGCACTCGCCGACACCATGACCGGCACCACGACCAATGACTGGTTGTCTGGACAGGCCGGCAACGACACCCTGAGTGGCGGGAGTGGCAACGATGTGTTGCAGGGCGGTGACGGCAACGATACCCTGATCGGCGGCGTGGGCAACGACAATCTGCAAGGGGATGCCGGCAACGACACCCTCCAGGGTGGGGATGGCAAGGATCTTCTTCAGGGTGGGACCGGGGACGACACCTTGGATGGTGGAGCCGGGAATGATCTGCTGCAAGGCGGGGATGGCCATGACATCCTGCAAGCCGGGGATGGCAACGACACCCTGCAAGGCGGCGCGGGCAACGATACGCTGGATGGCGGCGCGGGCAACGATGTGCTGATCGGCAACGACGGCAACGACATCTTCATCCTGCGGGCCGGGGGCGGCAGCGAGTCGGTGCAGGGCGGGATCGGCGGGGGCTGGACCGACGCCGTACGCCTGGAAGGGGTCAATGCCGCGCCGAGCGCCCAATTGGTCAATGTCGGGGATTGGACCCTGGAGACCCATGCCGATTACCATGTGGTCACCGGCGGTGCGATTCAGTTCGACTCCGGGGATGCCTCGGGGGTGATCACCTTGTGGGATGGCAGTCAGATCGCCTTCGAGGGGATCGAGCGGATCGAACGGGTTTGATGAGATGCATGCCTGCTTTTCGCGCCTTTTCTAGAAAAATGCACCGTGCACGGCCAAGGCCCAAGAACAAAGCCGCGTGACAAAGGCTTTAAGGTTGGGTGACTGGCCGTGCCAGCCCGTCGCAATCAGTCAAATCAGCCTGGTTGATCCAGTAAAATGGTGACAACCCGTCATCCACTGCCGGACGGTCCACAAACCGGACAACGGGGATTTTTGGGGATTTCCACCCGCATAAAGAGGTTATCCAAGGGATTGATCAGCCAGAGGTATCCCAGCAACGTCTGAACAGCTGTTCCAGTCAACAGTGCAACAGCCATCCTCGCCTGAAGGATACCGATCAGGCCGGCAATCGGACCAAGAACGCCAGCCGTGGCGCAGGTGGGGATGAGGGGATCCAGGATACAGTTTTCCTCTGTATTCGGATTGAGACAAGCGTAGCAGGGGGCTGACGGGTCGAGGCCATGCAGAAATGAGGCGACCTGTCCTTCAAATCCCAACACCGCGCCGGATACATACGGAATGCCTCGCTCCAGGCAAGCGCGATTGAGTTGATGACGGCTGGTGAAGTTGTCACTCCCATCGATTGCCAGATCGCACTCCAGGAGGATCGATGATAGGTTGTTCTGATTCACACGCTGGTAGATGGCATTGACTTGGGTGTTCGGGCCGATACCCAGTAGAGTTTGGGATGCGGAGTGCACCTTGGGTAGGCCGATGCGCAGGGTGCTATGCAGGATTTGTCGATGCAGATTAGAGCGTTCCACCCGGTCGTCATCGGCAATGATCAACCGTCCGATACCTGTCTGGGCGAGTTGCAGAGCGACGGGTGACCCCAATCCTCCGGCGCCAAGAATGAATACCGTTGTGTCGGATAGCTTTTTTTGGGACTTTTGCAGAGTGGCTACAGCGGGACATCCAAACATGGGAATCATGGATGCGTCGCAGTGAAAGGTTGTATAATCAGAATGATCATGATAAGCCGCTCTTCTTCCGGTGGAAAGAAAAATTCGCAACCGGAAGAAGAGTCTTGGCTGTGCCGTACAAAGATCAGTAATCCTTGTACTTGGCCACCACAACACCGCTGACGATCAACTGCCCCTGGACTTCGATCAGGGGATAACGCGAGTTAAGCGGTTTCATGTACTGCCGGGCACCATGAACGATCAATTGCTTCAAGGTGGCGCGATTGTCCTCGCTGGTGCGCGCGATCAGGAAGCGGTTATGCTCGGCCTTCATGGTGGGATCGACGATGATCAGTTCGCCTTCGGTGAATTCGGGCTCCATGGAGTCGTCCGGCACCTCGAGGGCATAGGCCTTGGCGCTGGTACGCGGTGCCACGGGGATCCAGGCCTTGACATTTTCCGGATGGTGGGACTCGGCGGTTTCCGGGGTGTAGGCCTTGGCTTCATCCCAGGTGATCAAGGGGATGCGAGCAATGACCGGAACACGATACCCTTCGGCGGATTCGGAGACGCCGCTGACCCCCGGTCCAGCCCCTGGAGGGCCACCAAGGCTCATTTCTCCGCGTCCGGTATCCAGCCAAATGGGATCGACACCACAAGTCAGGGCAATGGCTACCGTTCGTCTGGAGGAGCGGGAGCGTCCGCATTCGAGTTTGTGGACCGCTGTTTGGCTGATGCCGACCCGATCCGCGAGTTGTTTTTGGGTCAGGTTGGCATATTTCCGGGCGGTTTGGATTCTGTCGCTTAAAGTCAACGTGCTGGTTCTGTCTGTCATGGTGTGTTTGCATCCTATAATGAAGAATGGTTACGTCAAGGATCTGTTTATACTTTTTGGTAGGTGATTGCAACCTATTTTCTGTATATTGAGCGTGAGGGATTGAAGGAAGTTGATTCTTTAATTTTTTAATTAATAAATCTATAAATAATTTTAAAGGTGTCTAATAAAATAATTGATCATTTGTTTGAATAAAAATTACTTCATTAACATAAAGTCGTTGCGTTCTTTTCTTGATGTGTTGTTAAAAAAATGCAATAATCAGTTGTTAGTGTCGTGATTTTCATGGTTGGCATTCGTTGAAATGATCCTGATTGGGTTTATTCTTAATTCTCATTCATTAAAATAGGGAGGTATGTATGGGTAGCACATTTTCCAATAGACCGGTGGTCAGACCTTCTCGTCCACGGGCTATGACCATCCAGTCGGACCGGGTGGATCAGTTGATCGCAACCGCGCGTCAGTCGCGGGATACGCGCTTGGCCGGGTATCGGGAGCGATCGTTGTCGATTCATCCATGGGTGTGCGCCCGGTGTGGTCGTGGATTCACTCGGGAAAATTTAAGCGAATTAACGGTCCATCACAAGGATCACAATCACGACAACAATCCTCCCGATGGTGGTAACTGGGAGAATCTTTGTTTGTATTGTCATGACAATGAGCACGCCCGTTATGAAGAACATCAGGCATCTCCAGGGCGCGGAATTGCAACGGAGTCATCGGAATCCTCTGCCACCCACCACCCTTTTGCCAACCTGAAGGCGTTGTTGGAACAGAAACGAGACTGAAGATTATACCTCTTCAGTCTTATAGACAAGCGAAAAATAAAAATTACCGCAAAAAAATGGCTCTGACGTTAAATTTTTTAGCTGTCTGCGAGGACGTGGTTCATTGATTAAGAGGTTTTTGCCGCTGGATTAACAGGTTATCTGGTTGTATGTCCTGAATGGATACGGTTGATTATTTTTGTTTTGTATCATCGTAAGCGGTTGGGCAGTACGATCGACAAAGGGATCGTGCTTTGTTTCATTCTGTATGGAAAGCGGTCAGGACTCCTCTTCTTCGTCTCCTGGTTCGTGAAATCCGAGCTGGAGAATGGTCCGGGCGAGCAGTTCACTCATTTTTTGCGTCTGTGCCTTGCAAACGGTTTTCTCGAGACCTTGCTCCCCGCGCCAACGGGTCAACAATTCCCGGCAGGAAATCGTGCCAAGCTCCTCAATGAACCGTTTGTGATAGATCTGCGCCAGGGTATAGGCTTGCTCCTTGGCCTCCTCGTCGCCGGGTTGGTCGCGACCAGCCACCAGGCCGATGGCCATCAAACCACCGGTCAACATGCCGCAGGTTAGTTGCAGTTCCGAAAATCCGCCATTAAATGGGGTTGCCAGACGGGTGATGGTGTTGGCATCGAAACGGTGCGGGGCGAACACCTCGGCAAAGGCCTTGACGATCGCCTCGGCACAGGAGAATTGTCCATCCTCGTAATAGCGACGCGCCCGTTCACCGATCTGGCGGACAATTTCCGCATCGCTTGGCCGTCCGGAGGGGGTGGAGAGGTTCGGCATGGATGGATCGGGTGTCATGGATTGGCGTCCGTTGGGTTGGTTGACGAGTGGGGGCAGCTGTCGTCCTCATGCGATCAGGCGGGGCGACGGATGAACAGATAGACCTCATCTTCGTTGCGTTGTTCGGTCTCAACCATGAGCCCGCGCTCTTGCAGTCGCGGATACAACGGGTGGGGAATCCGGTTGAGTACGACCTGCAAAGTCCCACCAGGACTCAAAAAAGTCACGGCCTCCAGGATGCGGATCATCGGTTCCGGAGGCGGCAGGTCACGGACATCGAGGTTGTTTTTCATCTTTCAATGAATAGCCTGTATTTTTTTCATAAGTAACGATTCTTCATGCTATTTAAGCATATGTTAATACGCTTGCCAAGTGGCGTGCGATGCTCTACATAGACATCATGCACATTCAAGAGGTGATCCGGAATGGGGAGGGTCGTTTTGCCACGCAGTCGGGATGGATTGAGGCATTGATGGAGCAAGAGCATCCGTTTCCCTTGTTCATGCGGTTATCGGATCGGTTGTGTCTGTTGATCGGTTGCGAGGGAGAGGCGGTACGCAAAGGGGCGGCGTTGTTGGCTGCGGGTGCTCGATTGCGGATTCTGGCCGAACGGCTGGATGACGTTTTTATGAATGCGGCAGATGCCGGACGGGTTGAGCGTTTGGATGGCCCGTTCGCACCGGAGATGCTCGACGGGGTGCGGTTGGTGGTGAGCGCATCGGCGGATGAGGCATTGAATGCGCGGGTGCATGCAGCGGCTGAGGCGCGAGGAATCTGGATCAATGTGGTGGATCAGCCACGATTTTGCACGGTGATTTGGCCTGCGGTGGTGGAGCGGTCGCCGGTGACGGTGGCGATTTCGACCGCCGGGCGTGCGCCGGCATTGGCCGGGTATGTACGGCGTCGTATCGAGGCGTTGTTGTCGGAGCGGTTGGGGTTCTTGGCTGAGCGGTTGGCGGAGTGGCGGGGGGAGGTGCCGGGTGGTTTGGAGGCTCGCGGGCGGTTTTGGCGGCGTCTGTTGGATGGTGGGGTGGCGGAGCGGTTTTTGGCCGGGGATGAGGCGGGTGCCGAACGGCTGGTGCGGGAGGCGTTGGCGCGCGGAGAGAAAGAGTAATCAAGCCGCACCCAGCTTGGAATATATTGTTCTTTCTGGTAAAAAAAAGAGAGGGTCTGGGAGATTCCTCTCCCAGGGTTTTGCTTTTGACTTTACGCGCTGCGCCGTCTTCGCGGGAGTCGTTTTCGTTTTTTGAAAACGACTCCCGCATCTTGCACTCGACCTTGCGAAACATGACGTTTCATTAAAAACAGTTGCGGTAAAAGTTGCTTGCCGGGTAGTGGCAACACATTGAATCACAGCTTGCAAACGGACAAAGGCAGCAGAGCCGGCTTTCATGGATGGTGGAGGAGACGATGATCAAGAGAATCGCGGTACGTCAGTTGCGGGCCGGGATGTTCGTGCACGATTTCAATCACGACTGGAAGGATCCCTGTTGTCAGGATCGGGATCCGAATGCGTTTCGCGGGCCGAAGATGTTGCGCACCGACGAAGAGGTGCAGGCGGTGATCGAGCACGGGATTGCCGAGTTGTACATCGACACCGCGCGTGGATTGGATGTGGAGGAGGCCCCATCGGCAGCGCAGGTGCAGGCGATGCTGGAGGCGCAGTTGCGCGATCTGGCGGATGACGATCCGGACGAGACCGAACGCGAAGTGCCGATGGAGCGGGAGATTCACCAGGCGGCCAAGGTGAAGGCGCAGGCGCGGACGTTGGTGGGTTCGATCCTGGAGGATGCCCGGTTGGGCAAGCAGGTGACGTTGTCGCCGGTGAAGGATGCGGTGCGCAACATGGCGGATTCGATGTTTCGCAACCCGGACGCCATTTTGTCGTTGAGCCTGATCAAACAGAAGGACGAGTACACCTTCATGCATTCGGTGAATGTGGGGGTGATGTTGATGTCCTTCTGCCGCATGGTGGGGATGGACGAGGAGGAGATCATCAATGTCGGTGTGGGTGGGATGCTGCACGACATTGGCAAGATGCGCACGCCCGAGGGGATTTTGAACAAGGCCGGCAAGCTGACGGATGAGGAGTTTCTCATCATGAAGAAGCATGTGACCTTCAGCCGCAAAATTCTGTCGGAGACGCCAGGGATCGCGGAGGTGAGCATGCATGTGGCGGCCCAGCATCACGAGCGTTTCGACGGCTCGGGTTATCCGCAGGGGTTGAAAGGCAATGAAATCAATACATTTGGCCAGATGGCGGCGATCGTGGATGTGTACGATGCCATCACCTCGGATCGCTGCTACCACAAGGGCAATCCGCCGCATCTGGCCTTGAAGCGCATGCTGGAGTGGAGTCGGCATCACTTCAGCGCGGAGTTGTATCAGAAGTTCGTGCAGTGCGTCGGGATCTATCCGATGGGCACGCTGGTACGTCTGGAAAACGGCCTGTTGGGGGTGGTGATCCGCCCGAACCACGAAAGCCTGCTCCATCCGGTGGTGGTGGTGATCATCAACGGCAAGACCGGTCAGAAGCTCGAACCCAAAGAGGTGAATCTCATGGCCTACAAACAGGATCCATCCACCGGCTATTACATCAAGGGGCACGAGGATGCGACCAAATGGCGCATCAATCCGATCGATTTCCTGCCGAACGCCAAGATGTACGAGTAACGCCAATTCTTGAATCAAAGGCGTTATTGCCGGGAGCTATGGGTTTTTGATCGCCCCCGGACCCTCGGGTAGTGTCTTACGTTAACCTAACCGCAACCAGCTTGGAATGTGTAGTTTTTATTAGTGAAAAAAAAGAGAGGGTCTGGGAGAGGAATCTCCCAGACCCTCTCTTTTTTTTCACCAGTAAACCACATATTCCAAGCTGGGTGCGATTTGGCAACCCAACCGCCTGCTTGTTCTACGGCATCATCACCAATCGGAAACCGACATGCACATCCGGATGGGAGGGATCGATGCCGGTGCGGTTGGCAGTGCGGGCGTAATCGGGCCAGACCGCCCAGCTGCCGCCGCGCGCGGTGCGGAAGAAACCTTGCTGCGGTCCCTTCGGGTCATCCTTGGGAGAGGAGGCGTAATAGCTCGGCGAGTACCAGTCCGCCACCCACTCCCACACATTGCCGATCATGTCGAACAGTCCAAATCCGTTCGGCAGGAACATCCCCACCGGCGCGGTTTCCGCATAACCGTCCGCGCACGGGAAGACGTTCCACTTCGGCCACGCCTTCTTGGCAATCGCATCGCCCACGTTGGCATGTCGGCACCCTTCGCCCGGATTGTCACCCCACGGAAAGGCGGTCGTGGAGCCGGCGCGCGCCGCATACTCCCACTCCGCCTCGGTCGGTAAACGGAAATTCACCCCGCCGCGCCCGGACATCCAGCCCGCAAACTGCCTGGCCTGCTCCCAGGTGACATTCACCACCGGTTGCAGGTCGCCGTTCAAGGCGTGCCCATCATACTCGCCGCTGTTGTGTTTGGCATCAAATCGATGAAACTGACCGTTGGTCACCTCGGTGCGACTCATCCAGAAACTCTTTACGCACAGTTCGTGAACCGGTTTTTCGTCCGGGTCGTGCTCCTCGCTGCCCATCTTGAAACAACCGCCGGGAATTTCGACAAATTCCAATCCGGTCACCGGCTCGGCGCGAATGTGCAACTGCCCGTTCTTCTCCCCCTTTTTCGCCGCCTTGGGGGCCGCCTCCGGGGGCATCGGCTCGGGTAGCGGGGGAGCCGGTTTACGCTCAGGCTCTATCGTCGCACTCTTCGCCGGTTCCGGTTTGGCCGGTTCCGGTTTGTCGGGCTCGGATGTGCTTGACTCGGCTTGCGCCACCACCGGCTTTTTCACCGACTCGGAGGCAGCCGGTTCCGCTGAACGGGTGTCGGATTGGGCGGGTTGTCCACCGGATGTGTCAACCGGTTGCCGAGGCTCGGCGATCTGCGGCATATCGGCTTTCGGTGTTTCCGTCACGGGTGAAGGCTCGGCAGCCGGCTCGGGTTGTAGACGCGCTGGAGGGGGTGGCGGGGGAGGAGCCGCTCTCTTTTCGGCCTCCGGTGACGAAGAACTTTTGGCCATCTTCTCGGATTTGGCACTCTCTTCCCTCCCATCCCCCTGCCGGTCGCTGTCGGCTCGCTTGTCGGCATCGGTTTTGGGCTTCATCGGCTTGGCCGGCGGACTCTTGGGGGCGGTATCGACCTTGTTGGTGCGCGTCTTGTCGGCTGCCGCGAGTGTGTCGATCAAGGACTGCACCCGCTTGGCTTTTTGCGTGCGTTGGCGTGCCAGATTGGGGTTACCCTCGGCTTCCGCCTCCTTGGAGAGTTCCTGAAACGAACTGACGATCTTCTTCAAACCCTCCCGCCCCAACGGATTGTCCGGTTCGATCGCCAGGATTTTCTGGTATTTTTCCAGTGCGTTCATCCCATTGGGTTGCGTGAACCGGTGACCGCGCAAATCCTTCTCCGCACTGGCCGCCAGGGCACGAATGGTCTCGCGGGTGTCAGCGGCCAAAGGTTGGCTCCAGACGAAGCTTGCCAGCAGCACCAGCAGCACAATCAGGGATCGAGGTGAGACTCGTGGAAAATGGTTCATGAGCAAATCCGCGCACCGCATTGAAAGTCGATTAAAATTCTTTTATTTTATGACCGGTTGAAACCATTTTGCAAGGATTGCCGCAGCAAAACGCCCCTCCATCGAAGGTGACGACATGCACACATGGCGAAAAAGGCTCACCGCCTGGCTACTCCGGCGGCGACTGCACATCTTTGGCGCAAAGATCCCGTACGAGACCAACGGCGGCTGGTTGGCGCTCGCCAATCACGACCATCGTTTGGATTGGCTGTTGCTGGCCCCCTTCCTGCCCGATGGCACCTGGTTGGCACTCCACCCGACTGAGATGCCGTCCCGCTGGCTGCGCGCCTGGTTCTCCTGGATCGAGTTCGTCGCGCTCGACCCCTTGGCCCCCGACCAACTCAAACCACTGGTGCGTCATCTGAAAAACGGGGGACGGATTGCCCTCTTCCCCACCGGTGGCGGCTTTGGCGATGGGGCGGTGGGACGTCTGCAAGCCGGTTTTGCCCGACTGCCGGAGATGGCCGGCGTGCCGGTGATCGCCATCTGGATCGATCAGGCTGCCTGGTGGCGCGTGCCGGGATTTCGCCCCCCGCTCTCGCTGACCTTCTCCCCGCCCTGTCATCTGGATCCGGGACACGGTGTGGATCGTCAACAGGCTGCCGAACTGGCGCTGGCCACCTTTCTGGAGGAGGCCGCGCTGCAGGCTGGCGGCCAACCCGCCACGCCGTGGCATGCGCTCTGCCGGGCGGCACGCGCCCTGGGACGCGGTTTCCCGATCCTGGCCGACTCTTCGGGAACCAAACTCACTTATGGCAGTTTTCTCTTCCGCTCCAGGCTGTTGGGCAGGCTGCTCGCGACCCGTTCGCAACCCGGTGAACGGGTCGGGGTGTTGCTGCCAACCTCGGCGGGCGCGCTCGTGGTGCTCTTCGCCCTGCTTGCCACCGGTCGCGTCCCGGCGCTGTTGAACTTCACCGCCGGTGCCGGCACGGTCCGTTCCGCCTGTCGAACCGCGCGCATCCGCACCGTATTGACCGCACGCCGTTTTGTGGAGAAGGCCAATCTCGGCCCGTTCGTCGCGGAACTGGCCACCGAGACCACGGTGATTCAGTTGGAGGAGATTGCCGGTGAGGCCCGCCATCCCGCAAACCTCGTTCGCGCCTGGATCGCCTCCTTCTCGCCAGCGGCCCCACCCGTCACCCCGCATGACGAGGCGGTGATCCTCTTCACCTCCGGCACCGAGGGGGAGCCGAAAGGGGTGGCGCTCTCGCATGCGGCGCTGATGGCCAACATCCGTCAGGTGCAGGTGCGCGTCGGTCTGCTCTCCACACCCGGACAAGACCAGATGTTGGACGTACTGCCGCTCTTTCACGCCTTTGGGTTGACCGTGGCCGCACTCGCCCCGCTGTTGTCCGGATTGCGGGTCTATCTGCACCCCTCGCCGCTTGATTACCGCGCCATCGCCGAAATCGCTCAACGCATCCGGCCCACGCTGTTTGTCGGCACCGATACCTTTTTGGCCGGCTATGGACGCATTGCCCATCCGGGCGACTTCCGCTCATTGCGACTGGTTTTCGCGGGCGGCGAACCGCTACGCGAGCGCACCCGACGGTTGTGGCTCGACAAGTTCGGTGTGCCGGTCTATCAGGGGTATGGAACCACCGAGTGCGGACCCGCCCTGACCGCCGATACACCCTTGCTCCGTGGCGGCATCCACAGCGTCGGCCTGCCGCTTCCCGGTGTGCGCTGTCTGCTCGAAGCTGTGCCGGGCGTGCACGACGGCGGACGGTTGCTGGTGAGCGGACCCAATCTGATGCTCGGCTATATCCCGCCGAATGGCGATGGCCAGGTCGTCCCGGTGAGTGCCGCAGGACCGGGCGCAGGGTGGCATGATGTCGGCGATGTGGTCACTGTGGATGCCAACGGCTTTGTGCGCATCGTCGGACGGCTGAAACGGTTTGCCAAAATCGGTGGCGAGATGGTGTCGCTGGCGGCAGTTGAGGCGCTCGCCGAAGCCGCCTGGCCGGACCATCGTCATGCTGCCGTGGCACTGCCGGATAGCCGCAAGGGTGAGCGCATCGCCCTGGCCACCGAACATCCGGCACCCGACCGGAATGAATTGATCGCCGCCGCACGCCAGGAGGGGGTGTCGGCGCTGTTCGTGCCCACTCAAATCGTGACGTTGGAGACAATCCCCCAACTCGGACCCGGCAAGATTGATTTTTTATCTGTAATCCGGTTCATTGAAGACCGCAGCAATCATCAACCATGACATTTCTGACGGATTGGGTCTTATGTGAACCGGATCATGCTGCGGTGGCGCTGACCTCGTCCCAGCTGTGCATGCCGGACTGGAGCTGATTGCGTCCGGACAGTTTCGCCATATAAAGCAGTTGATCCGCCGCAGCCAACACCTCCTCCGGTTCATGCCCGCGCCGGGGTGTGACCGAAATCACCCCCAGGCTCAAGGTGACGATCTCGGCCACATCGGATTTCGGATGGGGAATGGCCAGCGCGGCCACGGCCTGCTGGATCTTCTCCGCCGTGTGGATCGCCCCCTGCAACGGGGTCTCCGGCAGGATGCAGGCAAACTCCTCTCCACCGTAACGGGCCACCAGGTCGGTCTTGCGCTCCAGCACGCGCGTCAAGGCGCCGGCGATCTGCCTCAAACAGGCATCTCCGGCCTGATGCCCCTGACTGTCATTGAACTTCTTGAAATAATCCACATCGATCAGCATCGCGGAGAGCCGCGTTTCGTGTCGCAGACCGCGATGCCACTCCTGGCGCAGAAAATCATCCAAACTGCGCCGGTTGGGGATGCCGGTCAATCCGTCGAGTGAGGCGAGACGGCGCAACAGATCGTTCTGACGTTTCAAGGCGATGTGGGTCTTGACCCGGGCGCGCAACAAAAACGGCTTGATCGGCTTGGTGACATAATCCACCCCTCCGGCCTCGAAACCGATCGCCTCGAACTGCTCCTCTCCCATCGCGGTGACGAAAATGACCGGAATGTCACGGGTCGCTCCACGACTTTTGAGTCGCCGGCACACCTCGTAACCATCCATGTTTGGCATGATCACATCCAACAGGATCAGATCCGGTCCCTTTTGCTCGGCCAGATTCATCGCCTTGGCCGGATCGGTGGTGAACAGCACTCGATGATCCGGTTGCAGCACTTTGGCCAGCACCTCGATGTTGGCAGGCTCGTCATCCACCACGAGAACCGTTGATTGCAGGTTTTCCTCTCCCATGCCCTCGTTCCCCATTTGCATCATCCCAACTTGGCCCAGTCGGCAATCATCTCCTCCACCTCGCAAGCCGCATCCTCAAACTCCAACAGATCCAAGGCCTGCTGAATCCGTCCCAATCGCTCCGCATCCATGCGACCACCCAACCGGGAACGCAATCCGTCAAACACCGCGCGCGCCTGAAAATCACCATCGCTCAACAGGCGCAACAACCGTTCTGTTTCGTAAACCGGTAACGATCGGTCCAGAGGTTCGGTTGCTGCCGTCTGCTGACGCGACATCGGGACAGCTGTTTGAGCCCCGATTGCGGCAATCAGGGACGTGAGGCTCACACGCAATGACTCGAATGCGTCTCTGGCCGACTCAAGATCATTCGTCTTGGCCAGCGACTCCAGTTGTGCCGCCCGTTCCGCGACCACGTTGGCGGAAAGATTCCCGGCAACCCCTTTCACACCGTGGGCCAGCGTCGCCACCCGCGCCAGATCGGCGTGCGACAGCGACTCGGCGATCTTGTCGACCGTGTCACGATGGGTGGCGGCAAACTGGCGCGTCAGTCTCAACAGCATCTCGACATCGCCATCCAACCGCTCCAGGGCCGAAGCGAAATCGATTCCGGCAATCTCCGGAACAGGCATGGACACGGGCTGGAGTTGGCTTTCCGGAACCGTGTTCACCTCGAGCGACGCCACCGACGCAACGGATGCAACCGGTTCGGATGGCGGTTGAGCTGGTTGCCGGTGACGCATATGCATCGCCAACACCTCGAACAGATGCTTGATATGTACCGGTTTGGTCAGATAATCGTTCATGCCGATGGCAAAACAGAGATCCTTCTCGCTCTTCAAGGCGTTGGCGGTCATGGCGACAATCGGCAGCCGCGTTGCGTCAAAGCGCGCCCGCAGCCGTCGTGTCGCCTCGTAACCATCCATCACCGGCATTTGCAGATCCATCAAAACCAAATCGAAGCGCTCCGGATCCGCAAACAGCTTCTCAACCGCCTCCTTGCCATTGGAGGCGTGTTCCGCCGCGATTCCGCCCTTGGCCAGAATCCCTTCAGCCACCTGCCAGTTGATCTCGTGATCCTCCACCACCAGTACCCGTGCCCCCTTGAGATGGGCAGCAATTTTTTCCGTCTGCTTGGGATGAACCGGTTCATCGGCTTCGGCAACGACCACACCCCGTCCAAGCGCATCCTGAATGGTGTTGAGCAGCATCGACGGGGTCACGGGCTTGAGCACGAAACCGTTGATGCCAACCTCTTTGGCCTCCTTCATTACCTCCTGACGACCAAAGGCGGTCACCATGATCACCAGGGAGGAGTCATTGGCCGCAATCCGACGAATCTGCCGGGCGGTCTCGATGCCATTCATCTCCGGCATCTGCCAGTCGAGCAGAATCAGATCATATGGGCGCTCCCAGGCATCGACGGCCCGTTGCATCTCATCCAGCGCCTCCTGTCCCGAACCGACGGTGTGCACGGTACACTCCAGGCCGCTCACCATCTCTTTCAAGATCTGCCGGGAGTTTTCGTTATCATCCACCACCAGCACCCGCAAAATTCCGGAGGTGTTGGAGGTCAGGGAAATGCGAACCGGTTCACCATTCTCCTGACGCCCCAACGGCACCGTGAAGGCGAATTCGCTCCCCACGCCCGGTTCGCTCGTCACCGTGAAGGTGCCTTCCATCTGGTCGACCAGACTCTTGCAGATCGCCAACCCCAAACCGGTGCCGCCGTAATGGCGTGTGGTCGATGAATCCGCCTGCACGAACGGCTGAAACAGCCCGGCGATCTGCTCCCCGGTCAAGCCGATGCCACTGTCACGACACGAAAAACGCAAGCGCGCCAGCGTGTCGCTGACCTCGAGGGCCTCGACCCGGAACACGATCTCGCCGGAGGGGGTGAACTTGACCGCATTGGTGCCCAGATTGATCAGAATCTGCTCCAAACGCAGCGCGTCGCCGATCAAGGCGCGCGGCAGATCCGGCGGGAGCGAGAAGAGGATCTCCAACCCCTTCTCCTCGGCGCGCATCCCCACCATGCTGGCCACCTTTTCCATCACCTCGCCCAACTGGAAGGGCTGCTGCTCCAGCTCCATGCGACCGGCCTCGATTTTGGAAAAATCGAGAATATCGTTGATGATCCCCAACAACGTTTCGGCGGCGTACTGGATCTTGCGCATGCGCGACTGCTGACCGGGGGTGAGCGGCGTCTGCGACAACAGGTACCCCATGCCGATGATGGTGTTCATCGGCGTGCGGATTTCGTGGCTCATGTTGGCCAGAAAGAGACTCTTGGCGCGATTGGCCGCCTCGGCGCTCTCCTTGGCCGAAAGCAAAGCGGCCTCCGCGAGCTTGCGTTCGGTAATGTCGCGTATCACCGCCGAAAAATACCGGGTGCCGTCCGCATGGGTCCAGGCGTTGAGCGACATCTCCAACGGAAACTCCTGCCCGTCCTTGCGCAGGCCGCTCATCTCCGTGGTCTGACCCAACAGAGGGGCGAGTCCGGTATCCAGAAAACGTTGGAATCCACTCCGGTGCGCATCGGCATGACGAATCGGAATCAGCGGTTGCAGCGACCTGCCGAGAATCTCCTCCTTGGTGTAGCCGAACAACGCCTCGGCCCCCTTGTTCCAGAAGATGATCTTCTGCGCCTGGTCGACCGCGATGATGGCATCGCGAATCGACAGCGTCACGGAACGGAACCGCTCCTCGCTCGATTGCAGACGCGCCAGGGTCTGTTCGTGGCGAAGCATCTCCTCGCGCATCTTCTGATTGCTCGATTCGGCCTCGGCAATGGCATCGTTCAATGAGGCGAGCATCTGTTTGCGCTCGGAGATATCGCGCAAAAAAGCGGTGAAAAAGGTGAATTTCTCTCCCGGAATCACGGTGATGGCGATTTCGGTGGGAATGCGATCCCCTTTGGCGTTGACGGCAAAAATCTCGATGTGCTGGTTGATGACCCGTTGCTCGCCCGTGGAGAGATAGCGGGACATGCCCTGGCGATGGGCATCGCGCAATTCGGGCGGAATGATGGTCTGGCTGATGTCCTGTCCCATGACATCGGCCTTGCGGAATCCAAAGATCCGCTCCGCAGCCTTGTTGAATTCGAGGATTCGACCCCAGGTGTCGATGGAGATGATGGCATCGAGCGCGGTATCGAGAATCGCCCGATTGCGCTCCTCGCCGTGGCGCAGGTCGGCGCTGGCCCGGCGCAGATTGCCCTCGATACGCCTCAACAGGCGATAAAAGATCCATCCCAGGAAAAGCGCACTCAAGCTAATGCCGAGAATCACCCGGTTTTTGTGGCTATTGGTAATCTTTTCAAACGCCTGATCCTCGTGGATCACCAACAGTTTGCCCACATCGCGTCCGTCAACATCGTTCAGTGGCAGGGTGAAATAGTGCCGGTGATCGATCCCCTCCGACTCTGCGTGACTGATCTGGAAACGACCGTTCTCCCAGAGGTTGTCGCGAATCTGTCTGGCCAGTTCGGGCGGCAGGGCGGGATGGGTGCTGCCCGCGTGGATGACCTGCGGAAAACGGCTCCACTCCTCACTGGATGGCGGAGAGACCGGTCGGGATTTCCAGCGCTGTTCGTTGAGAAAAGGTTTTCTAATGAACAGATGCAGATCGGCATGCAGCGTCTTGTGCAGGATGGGCAGCAGCCCGGCCAGATCCTTGCCGAGCTCCAGATAACCGATGATCTTGTCGTGCACCTTCCAGGGAAAAACCAGACGCAGACTCAACTCACCCGCCAGGCCGATCTCCAGGCCGTGGGTGATTTGGCCGGTTTCGATCGCCAGAAGGGTGGATTGACGTTGAATGCGGTCGCTATGCAGCTCGGGATTGTGCACCCGAAGAAAATTGTAACCCTCCGGATCGTGGAAATAGAGATGCGATATCCCCTGTTCGCGTTGCCAATACTCCAGCAACGGCTGAGCCTCTTTGAGCAATGCTTCGCGTTGCCTGGACAAAAAGAGCTTCTGGAGTTGCTGATCCTGGGTGATGGCGAGCAGTTGCCCCTCCATGGCGCGTTGATTTTCATTCAGCAGTAGCCAGAAGATCTCCTGGGTCTGCTGACGGAATTGCGCACTCAGGTTTTGTTCCTGCTCATTGTGCATCCAGTGCAGGGAGATGAGGAACAGAACCAACAGTGCCCCGAACGCCAACAGAAACGCGGCGATGATCGGTCGCTGAATCCGCCAGATGCTGTTGTCGTTCGTTGTCTCCATGGATATCACGATCGTCTTGATAAATATGCGTTTATTAAGAGAAAGATAAATTGAATGGACATGAGGATCAAATATTATATTATGACATACTGATCTAGCCAATACCACATCCGTTACAAACTGATACAAGATTTCGAGGACCATTTAATATTGGATATGTGTTGAGTCAAAAACGATCCCGACTTGCGCAAATCCTTTTTGGATTTTGATCCACGAACAGGTAAACTGGCCGCTTGGCAACCACTCCGGAGGCAGGCATGGCGCAATCCAGAACCCCGTCCAAACCCGAGACAAGGCAAGAGGATCTGTTTGATCTGGTATCCGATTTCCCGCCGCGTGGCGATCAGCCGGGGGCGATCCGTGCGCTGAGCGAGGGGTGGCGCGCTGGCAAGCGCGATCAGACCCTGTTGGGGGTGACCGGCTCGGGCAAGACCTTCACCATGGCCCAGGTGATCCGGGAACTGAACAAGCCCGCTCTGATCCTCGCCCACAACAAGACCCTGGCCGGTCAGCTCTACGGCGAGATGAAAGCCTTTTTCCCCAACAACGCCGTGGAGTTCTTCGTCTCGTATTACGACTATTACCAGCCCGAGGCCTACGTGCCGCGCACCGACACCTTCATCGAGAAGGATTCGGCCATCAACGATCGCATTGACCGCCTGCGTCATGGCGCCACCCGCTCACTTTTGTCACGGCGCGACGTGATCATCGTGGCTTCGGTGTCGTGCATCTACGGCATCGGTTCGCCGGAGGCCTACCAGGAGATGTCGCTCGAAGTGGCGGTCGGTCAGGAGATCGATCAGCGCACTTTGTTGCGCAAGCTGGTGGAGATGCAATACAGCCGCAATGATATCGAATTCGCCCGTGGCACCTTCCGGGTGCGCGGGGATACGCTGGAAATCTTCCCGCCCCATGAAGAGAACCGCGCCGTGCGACTGGAGTTTTTCGGCGATCTGCTCGAACGATTGCGGACCATTGATGCCTTGACCGGCACGCCGATGCGCGAAATGGAGCGGTTTGACATCTTCCCGGCCAGCCACTACGTCACGCGGCGCGAGGTGGTGTTGCGCGCCATGGAGGAGATCAAACGCGATCTGGCCGGGCGTCTGAAGGCGTTCCGTGAACAGGGCAAGCTGTTGGAGGCGCAGCGGCTGGAGACCCGTACCGCACACGATCTGGAGATGATGCGCGAGGTGGGCTATTGCACCGGCATCGAAAACTACAGCCGCTATCTCACCGGACGGGCGCCGGGTGAGGCCCCGCCGACGCTCTTTGAATATCTACCCAGAGATGCCATTCTGTTCGTGGACGAAAGCCACGTCACTCTGCCGCAGGTGCGCGGCATGGCGCGTGGGGATCGCAGCCGCAAAGAGACGCTGGTGGAATACGGTTTCCGGCTGCCCGCAGCCCTCGACAACCGCCCGTTGACCTTTGAGGAGTTCGATCGCATGCGTCCGCGGACCATCTACGTCTCTGCGACGCCGGACGCCTACGAGTGCCAATTGAGCCGTGGGGTGGTGGAGCAGATCAACCGCCCGACCGGACTTTTGGAGCCGGAGTGCAGGATCATTCCGGCCTCGGGCCAGGTGGATCATCTGCTGGCCGAAATCCAGGGGGTGGTGGCGCTCGGACAGCGCGTGCTGGTGACCACACTGACCAAAAAAATGGCCGAGGATCTGACCGAATACCTGGAAGGGTTGTCGATCCGGGTGCGTTATCTCCATTCGGACATCGACACCCTGGAGCGGCTGGAGATCATCCGCGATCTGCGCCTCGGAGTGTTCGACGTGTTGGTGGGGATCAACCTGCTGCGCGAAGGGCTGGATATCCCGGAAACCGCACTGGTGGCGATCCTCGATGCCGACAAGGAGGGGTTCCTGCGCTCCGAGACCTCGCTGATCCAGACCATCGGACGTGCGGCGCGCAACGTCGATGGCCGGGTGATCCTCTATGGCGATCGGCTCACCCGATCGATGGAGGCTGCGTTGTGTGAGACGCAGAGGCGGCGTTCCCTGCAGGAGGCGTTCAACCGGCAACACGGCATCGTGCCAGTCTCGGTGAAAAAAGGGGTGATGGAGACCCCCGGAGATGCTTTCGGCGGACGGGCCGCGACCGCTCCGGCGCGACTGAAGGTGGCCGAGGAGGGTGCCGGCTATCGGACCGAGGCCAAGAATCCGGCCCAAGAGATCAAGCAACTGGAAAAAAAGATGAAAGAGGCGGCGACCAATCTCGATTTCGAGCTGGCGGCGATCTATCGCGATCGATTGATCGTTCTGGAGGAGGAGTTGTTTCTGCCGGGAGCGTCGTTGGCCGATGACCCCAGTTTACCGGGAAAACGGGAACGCCTCGGGAAAACACTTCCGAAACGGTGATACTTCGTTATAATTATCCTCCGTTGACCTTTGGAAGCCACGCACCGGTCGGGTCCGTCGGTCGAAACAGGGTCTGTTCGTAGTTGTCTGTGGTTTGAGGAGAACGAAGAATGAGTATGCCGGAGAGGATCGTCGTGCGCATCGACGCGGATCTCGCCGAAATTGCGCCAGGTTATCTGGCCAACCGGCGCAAGGATCTGGAGCTGTTGCCCCAGGCCCTGGCGAGCGGAGATTTTGCTCAATTGCGCACGTTGGGACATCGCATGAAGGGGTCGGGCGCTGGTTATGGTTTCGATGGCATCAGCAAGATCGGACGCGCCATCGAGGAGGCGGCCAAGCAGGAGAATCACCTGGGTGTGGAAGCGGGAATTGCCGCGCTTGCCGCCTATTTGGATCGGTTGGAAGTGGTCCATGCGTAGAGCGCTTGCCATGAGCGACGACCTTCAATCTGGGGAGGGAGGCTGAAAAATGCCGACACCGGATCATGTGCTGGTGGTGGATGATGATCCCGACATTCGCACTCTGGTTGGCAAACTGTTGGAAAAAAACGGCTTTAGGGTGAGCAAGGTGGCGGATGGCAAGGGATTGCGTCAACTGCTTGATAAAACGCAACCGGATCTGATCGTTCTGGATCTGATGCTGCCCGATGAGGATGGCCTGGTGTTGTGTCGGAATTTGCGTTCCCGCTCCAACATTCCAGTGATCATTTTAAGCGCGCGTGGCGAGGATATGGATCGAATCATCGGATTGGAGATGGGTGCGGATGATTACCTGGGAAAACCGTTTCATCCGCGCGAATTGCTGGCGCGTGTCAAGAGCGTGTTGCGGCGTGCTCGCTCCTTGCCGGACGATATCCAGGAGGAGGAAGCCGATGCCATCTATCGTTTTGCCGGTTGGGTGTTGGATGTGCCGACCCGTCAACTCTACTCCCCGAAATCCAAGAAGGTCTTTTTGAGCGGCGGTGAGTTCTCGCTGTTGCGGGTCTTTTTGAACCATCCGAATCGGGTATTGAGTCGCGATCAGCTGTTGGATTTCTCCCATGGACGTGAGATCGACCCTTTTGATCGCACCATCGACATGCAGGTGAGCCGGTTGCGGCGTCGTCTGGGAGATGATCCCAAAAAGCCGTCGTTGATCAAGACCGTGCGCAGTTCCGGGTATGTGCTGGCGGTACGGGTGGAACGAGGAGGGGAGCAACCACATGTCGCGGACGATTCAAGCACTGGTGATTGACAGCGACCGCCTGCGGCGGGTCTTGTTGCGTTCCATCCTGGAAGGGGCGGGGCTGACCGTGTTGGGGGCTCCAGTGGTCGAGGGGCTGGGATGGCGGGTGTTGCGTGCTGCGCCATGCGATCTGGTGGTGACCGATCTTCCCCTGACCGATGCCGAGGGGTTGGCCATGTTGCGTGAGTTGCCGAACGGCTTCCCGGATACCCATATCATCGCTTTGATGGATGGGATCGGCGCGCATCGCGAGTCGATCGAACTGGCGGATGAACGGTTGCATGAGCGGGTTCGCACACTGGTGAAACCGGTATTTCCGCAACAGTTGCTGGCTGCGGTTCAGGAGTTGTTTCCGGATTGGCATCCCGAGGTCACGGATTGGGCGCAGCATGGATTGTGAGGCGGTTTCGTGGAAGATGCTGTGGCCAAGGTTGTTTTTTGTTGGATGAAACCGCACCCAGCTTGGAATGTGTAGTTTTTGTTGGTGAAAAAAAGAGAGGGTCTGGGAGATTCCTCTCCCAGGGTTTTGCCTTTGACTTTAGCGCGCTCTTTATCAAGAAGCATTTTTCGCGTTTTTTGCGAAAAATGCGCCGCGCGCCGCCTTCGTGGGAGTCGTTTCCGCTTTTTGGAAACGACTCCCACATCTTGCACGCAGCCTTGCCAAAAACTACGCATCCAAAAATAGGCGCGGTTTACCAATAAAGCGAAACTTCCAAGCTGTCAAATCAGTTCTGTTAACCTGCTACGCATTTCAGAATGGGTGCGGTTTAAGTAACAGGCGGCAAGGAGCGTACGACGGATGCGAACTGGTACGAAATGTCCTATCAGAATCTGGATCAATACCCTTGGAACCCTATTCTTTCCTGGCTGTTGGAGTCGGTGCCGCCTGTGGTGCTTGGCTGCGTTGGTGGCTCGGCATCCTGTTCAATCCGCTCTTTCCCACCGTACCGCTCGGTACACTGGCCGCCAATCTGCTCGGTGGCTACCTGGTGGGGGTGGCCATCACCCTCTTTTCGCACCACTCCGGACTCCCTCCAGAGGCCAGACTGTTCGTGATCACCGGTTTTTTGGGTGGATTGACCACCTTTTCCACCTTTTCAGCTGAAGTGGTCGGACTGCTGCTGCATCAGGAGTACGGGTGGGCATTCATTACGGGCAGCGGTCATCTGTTCGGCTCGCTCAGCATGACCGCCCTGGGAATCTGGTCGATGAAACTTTGGAGTTCCTGATCCGGAGAACCGTTGCGATGCAAGGCATGACTCTCGTCTTTTTCGTGCACGAAAACCAGCGCCATCACGGCATCCTGCTGCATGAATGGCTGCTGGAGGAGGCCAAAAATTCCGGCCTGCCCGGCGGATCGGCTTTCCGTTCGATTGCCGGCTTCGGTCGACACAGGGTGTTAAGCGAGGATACCTTTTTTGAATTGGCAGGAAATCTGCCGGTGTTGGTGATGTTCACCGCCGAGGCGGCGTGTCTGGAACGGTTCCTCGAAAAGATCCGGCAGGAGAAACAGGCACTCTTTTATGTCAAGCTGCCGGTGGAGTTTGGCATCCTGCATTAAACCGCGCCTGTTTTTGGATGCGTCGTTTTCAAACCGCACCCAGCTTGGAATGTGTGGTTTTTATTGGTAAAAAAAAAGAGAGGAATCTCCCAGACCCTCTCTTTTTTTTACCAGTAAAAGCAACATCTGCCAAGCTGTCAAATCAGCTTGGTTGCTCCACTACGACGCATGCTCCACCTGATCGAGAATCGCAGCGGCGATCTTGTTGGGCTGAAACTTCGGGATAAAGGCATTGGCCCCCATCTGAGCCGCCTTCTCTTGATTGGATTTGTTGCTCAATGAACTATGCAACGCCAGATAGATATTCGCCAGCTTGGGATTCTGCCTCACCTTGCGGGTGAAGGTGAAACCGTCCATGACCGGCATCTCGATGTCAGAGAAAATGATGTTGTAGGGACAGACCCCGGACTCCGCGCACTGCTCCAACTCGGCCAACGCCTTGTCCGCACTGTCGAAGAGGGTGTGGCGCAAACCGAGTTGACTGAAGGCCGAGGCCATGAGTTGACGCGCCGCGTTGGAGTCGTCCACAGCCAGAACGTGAAATTTTTCGATTTGCAGCTTCTTGGCCCGTTGCGACAAATCCTCGGATATGACATCCTCAATACCGATGATATCTCCAAGGATTTTTTCCACATCCAATATCTGTACCGTGCGATCGTTGTCATAGGTGATCGCCGTGAGGTAACTGGAACTGTACATCGACCCATCGGGACGAATGACATCGTTCCAGCTTTTTTGGATCAGGCGATCCGGCTCTCTGACCAGAAACCCCTGGGTGGTGGTGCTGTACTCGCACACCAGGACATAACTCAACTTGGTCTGATAGGGGGTCGGCTCCAGCCCCAAGGCTTCGGAAAGATCGAGCAGATTGATCGCGTGTCCGCGGAAATCGATGGTCCCCTTGATGGCTGGATGGGATTGGGGAATACGGGTGATCATCTTGGGACATTCGATGATTTCGATGATTTTGAAGACGTTCAAACCATAGAGTTGGCCATCGGTCAGGACGAAGGTCAACATCTCCATCTCGTTGCTGAAGGCGAGGTTGGCCCGTTTGTTGACATCGGCCAGGAAATTTTCGTCCGACTTGGTGGCATTCATGGTGACCATCCTTGTTTTATGAATTTGGGGTATTTGATCAAAATGCTAGCGGCCAGCATACACGCTTTTGAAATGAAATGCCGGTTTTTTTTGCATGCCTGTGCAAAGATTCTGCTGATCGGCTCTATTTTCTTGCCTGACCTTGCCTTGGCGAACGACTGGCAAGGACGCGTCCTGCAGGTGACCGATGGCGATACCCTGGTGGTTGAACACAACGGTCAAAAAGAGAAGCTCCGCGTCGCGGAAATCGATGCACCCGAGCACGGACAACCCTTTTTCGAGGAAGCCAAGGCGTATGCCACCCGCCTGCTGGACAAACAGATGGTTTGGATCCACGAAAAGGAGCGCGATCGCTACGGTCGTATGGTTGGCTGGGTGAGTCGGAAGGGGCTGGAGGATTTCGGTGCGGAGATGGTTCGCTCCGGCTTGGCGTGGCGACACATTCACTACTCCAAAAGCGCCTCATTGGCGCGGTTGGAAAAAGAGGCACGTCAGCGCAAAGTCGGTCTGTGGAGCCAACCCGATCCCACGCCCCCCTGGGTGTGGAAACATGAACACCGCAAAAGGGGAGGGCATGCCAAAGAGTAATTAAACCGCACCCATTTTTGGATGTGTAGTTTTTCGCAAGGCTGCGTGCAAGATGCGGGATTCGTTTCCAAAAACCGGAAACGAATCCCGCGAAGGCCGCGCGCGGCGCATTTTTCGCAAAAAACGCGAAAAATGCTTCTCTGAGAAGAGCGCGCTAAAATCAAAGTCAAAGACAAAACCCTGGGAGATGAATCTCCCAAACCCGCTCTTTTTTTTACCAATAAAAACTACACATTCCAAGCTGGGTACGGTTTAAGGTGACGATACGACTCCTTGTATGGTATGGACGGGTCTGCATGGATTCGACAGGGATGCGAAAAAAAAACAATACATTGACCAAAGGAAACCTCACTGCCAGCGCCAGGTGGATTCGCCAAGCGGCAGGGCATTCATGGCAGCCCCCGCCATTCCCTTGGAGATGCGGGTCATCCAATCCTCTTTGTCGGTAAAGTCGACCATGCGTTCGTTCTTGATCAGTTGCCTGGCGATGAACGAGGACGACCCGATGCCATCGACCAGACCGAGTTTCAGCGCCTCTTCGCCAGTCCAGACCAACCCCTGGAACAGCTCTTCGCGTCCAGCCTTGAGCCGGTCGCCTCGCCCTGTCTCCACCGCCTTGATGAACTGTTCGTGGATACGATTGAGTTGATTCTGCATGTGCAGTTTTTCAGTTGGATTGACCGGACCGAACGGATCGAGCAACGCCTTGTGCCTGCCGGCGGTCATCAGCCGGCTCTCCATACCGAGCTTTTCCAAGGTCTGCTGAAAGCCGAACCCCTGCATAACCACCCCGATCGACCCGACGATTGTGGCTTTGTCCGCATAGATTTTTGGGGCTGCTGCCGCAACCCAGTAGCCACCCGAGGCACACAGATCTTCGAGTGCGGCGTAGATCGGCATTTCGCCATGAATCTTCTGCTGCCGCATCAATTCGTCGTAAATGCGTCCGGCCTGCACCGGCGCGCCACCCGGACTGTTGATGCGCAGAATCACTGCTTCGGTGTCCGGATGGTCGAACGCCTCGCGCAACCCCTTGATGACCGTATCCGCTGAGGCGGGCATCTCGTCCATGATCACCCCGCGCAGTTGCACCACCGCCACATGCTTGTGTTTGGCCGACAGGGTATCCAGATGTGGGATCTCTTTGCCTGAGTTGCCGATCCACAAAAGCGCCAGCAGATAGACGGCAATGAACAGCCGGAACCAGTTGCGACCCCGACGGCTCCTCTTCTGCTCATTGAGATTGGCCAGCAGCAAACGCTCCAATACCTCCCGCTCGCGCGCACGATTGGCCTCTATCTCACGCATCCACCCCTTTTCGCCCCACTCCTCCTCATCCGAATGAAGAGTCAACCGGGGATCCTCGGCGAGTGTTGGTTCGTTCTTGTCCATGGCCATTGCGGCAGGTCACCTCTATTGAATTTGCAGCACGGGTTCGGCACGCAGACGAATATCCGTCACCTCTTTCAAGTCACTCACATGAAAGCGCATCGCGTAGACCTTGCAGGCGCGACACACATCCGCAGACTGGAAGCATTGGCTCTCCTTGTTGCTCCAGCAGGGATGGTTGTTATCCTTGAGCGACGGACAGGAGTTCCGGGAGGCGTATTGACACTTGGTCACGTCCCAACAGGGGATCAGGGCCATCAATGAGCGGATTCCCGCAATGCTGATGCTCGACTTGATCATGCGCCGGATCTCGATCAGCCACTCGATGTCGTTTTCGTTGAACAGGCGCGTGCCGGCGCGGTTCTTGTGCGAAAGGAACAGGCGCTCACGCTCGTACATATGGATGGTGCGGATCGAGATCCCCAACCGTTTGGCCACCACACCGATCTTGACCATGCCCGGCATTTCCTGGCTATCCACTGGCACGAAGCTGCTACTCATGTTCATGGCAATTCCCCCCTGCGATTACCAATTTTAAGTTGTACCGCAACGATTTTGAGAAACGTACTGTTCCGCAAGGCTGCGTGCAAGATGCGGGAGTTGTTTCCAAAAGGCGGAAACGACTCCCGCGAAGGCGGCGCGCGGCGCATTTTTCGCAAAAGGCGCGAAAAATGCTTCTTTTGAAGAGCGCGCTAAAGGCAAAGTCAAAACCCTGGGAGATGAATCTCCCAGATCCTCTCTTTTTTTTTACTAAACCGCACCTGCTTTGGGATGCGTAGTTTTTTGCAAGGCTGCGTGCAAGATGTGAGCGTCGTTTCCAAAAAGCGGAAACGACGCTCACGAAGGCCGCGCGCGGCGCAT
>JAMOBI010000186.1:0-3019 GCA_039908105.1 Magnetococcus sp. YQC-9 | reverse complement strand
TGCGAAAAATGCGCCGCGCGCGGCCTTCGTGAGCGTCGTTTCCGCTTTTTGGAAACGACGCTCACATCTTGCACGCAGCCTTGCAAAAAACTACACATTCCAAGCTGGGTGCGGTTTAATAAAAACCGCACATTCCAAGTTGGTTGCGGTTTAATAACTGCGCAACCAGTGCTCCACCAGGGCATTGATCTGACCCGTGGCGTGGTTGTTCCATGCCTTTCCACGATGGATGTCATTGCCTGAGTGATTGGTTTTGTTGGCATCAAACGCCTTGCGCTTTCCTGGATCGCTGGCAAAGATCGCAAAAACCAACCGGCGGTTTTGCTTGGTGAAGAGATAGCCGGCCAAAGCCTTGCCGTAGAGGATCGTGCCGGTTTTTGCCCAGACGCGAAACGAGGTGTCCGGCCCGGCGAAACGTCCGGCCAGGGTTCCTTTCCAGCCGGAGACCGGCAGCATCGAGGCATAGGAGCGCTCGCCGATCGGCGCGGCATTGGCAAGAAACAGGATGGCCACCATCTGCCGGGGCGTCATGCGGCTGGAGGAGGAGAGACCGCAACTGTTGGCCAGATGAAATCCGGTCCAGTCGATCTGGGGGAGTTGGGCCATGATCCAGTCGGAAAGGAGTTTGGCGGCACTCGAAGCCGATTGCGGCTGGCCGGAGAGTTTGGAGGCGGCCATGATGCCGATCATCTCGGTCCAGAAGTTGTTGCTGTGGGCCAGGGCGGAGTCGGCCAGTTCCTGGAGTGGGGCGCTGGCGCGACTGGCGAGGATGGTGGCGCTCGTTGGCGGACGACCGGGTTCGGGTTCTGGGAGGATCAGGCCGTTCTGCCGGCAGAACTCCCTGAAGAACAACGCGGTGTGACGCCCCGGACGTTTGATCGGGATCCAGTCCCAACCCGATCTGGCGCCATGCGGATTGAGACGCCACTGTTCCACCTTGGTGCCGCCGAGATGGCTCAAGACCGGTCCGGTAGTGCTGGAGGGGCCGAGTGTCAGGGCAATATCGCCGAGATTGGGATTGGTTTGGGTCAGCAGTTGTCCGTTGCGGGAGATCATCCAGCGCAGGCGCACCCGGTTGGGATCGAGTGAGAGGGCGCTTAGGCCCTGGTTGTAGCTCTCTTCGTCGTTCTGTTCGTTGCTGATGCTGGTTTCCGGGATCATGGCCGACTCGTCGAACAGAAACCGACCGCGAACGCGATGGATGCCGAGCGTTTTCAATTGGTGCGCCAGATCGATCAACCCTTGCGTGGTGAGAGACGGGTCTCCGCCGCCGACCAAGATGAGATCGCCCTGCAACTCACCGTTGACCACCGGGGCTGAGGAGAGCAGGGAGGTGACGAAGCGGTGATTGGCGCCGAGGATGTGCAGTGCCGCCAGGCTGGAGGGAACCTTGGCCACCGAAGCGGGGATGTAGGTTTGCGTGTCGCGTTGTGCTTCCAGGAGCTGGCCGGATTGCAGATCCATCAGCAGATAACCCATGTAGGGAGGGTTTTCAAAAGTTGGGGTCGCGGCCTTGACGCCATTTTTGTGCCCGTTGCGCGCCTTGGCACCTTTGGCTGGTTTTTGTGTGCGTTTTTTTTGCGCCTGGGCCTGTTTGCCGGCAGCAGCCGGCTCGGCCCACGCCTCGATGGGGGCGAGCATCAGCAGCGATAGTGCAAGACAGATCATGCGGAACATAGGGTTCTTGGTTTTGTCCGGGCGATGGGCGAAATCCGGGGTCTCCTTGCCTGGAAACGCCAGAGCGAAAATATCGCATTAAACCTGCATTGGTTCGTTAACGCAATGCTTCATGCGCGTACAGGTGCAATTCCTGAGGGTGGGTTGGTGTTGGGAGTCGGTTTTCAGAACCTTTCGCATTTCATGATGGTCGCGGTTTGATACGTGATCATGACGTTGGGCAGGAGGAGGCAATTCATCATCCCTTGGATTCTTGCCGGGCATTCGGCTGTTGACACAGCTTGGCACGCGCCTGGTTTGCCTTTGTCAGTGCGACAATCTCCGTGGCGTTTTCATTCAAGGCGCGTGCGGCGTCGCCCGTTTCCGGATCGCCGCATATCCCCTCCTTGCCGCAGCGCGGATCCTTCAGCTGCGGGTTGGAGAAGAGCGGCAGACTGGCCTTGTCATTGCCCATCACCCGTTTCATCCAGCCGCCGACCATGATGGTGCCGAATTCGCCCGGTTGCATCTGGCCGTCGCAGTTGCCGACCCCGTAGCCCAACGCATACGACGCGATGGCCGTGGTGTGCCCATGCCCTGGTTCGCAGCGGTCCACCAGCCGGCCATGATTCAAGCCCATCAGATGGCCCAGTTCGTGGGCCAGGGTATGGGAGCCGCAGACGATGTCGTAGACCATCAGGGCCTTCTCTGGACGACTCAACTCCGCACGCCGCTTGTTGACCGCGATGGCCTGTCCACAACCGCGCTTGCCGCGCAACTGATGCCGGGTCACTGCCACGGTATAGGCCGCGCCGTGCCGACCCGCTTCACAATAGAGGGCGGCAAAGCCGTTTTTTTCGTGACGCATCTGATCGAGGATTGTCGCTCCCTCCTGCTCCTCCGCGATCGGGATGAAGGCCACATCCACGATCGTGGCAGTGAGATCAACCAGCGAATCACGGTAGTAACGGTTGACCACCGCCACCTGTCCGGCCAACCGTTCGCGGAGGGCCTGGCGTGCAGCGGCATCCGGGGCCAGGGTGTCGTTGACCAGAAACCGGATACCGAATTGCGTGGCAGCATGAACGGATGAGACCGGCCACACCCCGCCAATCAGCAGGAGAATCAAAAAACAACGCAACGAGACGCACATCCGCACCCGGCTTGGAATATATGGTTTTTGTTGGTGAAAAAAAAGAGCGGGTCTGGGAGAGGAATCTCCGATGGTGCCTTACGTTAACCTGGCGGATCAACCAAGCTGATTTGACTGATTGCGATGGTCTGGCACGCCAGTCACTAAACCTTAAAGCCTTTAGTCACGCGGCTTTGTTCTTGGGCCATGTTCGCGGGATTGTTTTGCAAA
>JAMOBI010000185.1:0-6860 GCA_039908105.1 Magnetococcus sp. YQC-9 | reverse complement strand
CCATAAAGTCATTAAAAGGTTTTCTCGAAACAACCGCTCCACCCCAGGGCGGTTTTTTCGTTTCAAAAAAGCCCAATGTTTCCAATGGATAGCAAAGGCGGTTCGAAAACGGAGTTGGTCCAGAACTGGACTCACGGGAGTTAAACTCGCCCTTTTCTTCTCTCCTTGGCCGGCATTCTCCAAAGGAACTGGACTCAGGCTAAGTGAGTCCGGCTTAACTGGACTCACTTATTATCAATAAATATCAATGTATTACATTGTTTTCTAAAGTTTGACTCGTTCGACACCAAAGATGGTTCCCTATAAACCGAGCATCTGGGTAAACTCGGGTCTGGTTTGATGTTTTATAATCATATTGACTTCTTGCAATATGTCTTTTGTAAACAATGAGAGAATAGAGAAATATACCGCCTTGCGTCGTTTCTTGGGATTGGGCGCGTTCATTACAGGACACCTTCGACGCACCGGCGGGCCTGTGTGCCACCCTGTGGCGCGAAATTGAGGGGTGCTATAACTCCCTTGCCACCAACCAGGAAAAGCCAACACGGTGCGACTGGTCGCGACGAAGTCACCCTGCCGCTCTCCCTGGCGATACGGTGAAAAAGTCGCTTGCGAACAAACATTGACCGGGTACACTACCCATGAACACCAAAATACAGAGCGGTGAGGTCAGCCTGAATGCCTTGAAACTGCTCCATGCGGCAAGGGCAGTTGGCGTCTCCAAGCAAAAAATAGAGGAAATGGTTACACTTGGTGTTCTGACCTCCGGTTGGGACCGTGGAGGCAACCGCATCATCGAGGTGGCGGAATTGCAGAGGGTCTTCGGATCGATGAAGGATACTCGCTGGACGAGGTAAAAAAGGATTCTCCAAAGCCGTCGTCAAGAGATACGGGATTCTTTACCCTCTTCCAACACCAATGGACTGGCCCGGAACGTCACCACCTTGCGGGCCGTGATCTCGATGGGCTCTCCGGTTTTGGGATTGCGCCCTGGCCGAGGTCGCTTACTGCGCACGTCAAACACGCCAAAGCCCGACAGCTTGACGGTCTCTTCCTTCTCCAGTTCTTGCACGATGGTCTCGAACACCTGCTCAACGAGGGTGATCGAACGAGGCAGGTTCAACCCGCTTTGTTCATGAACAGCGGCAACCAGATCTGCTTTGGTGGTAGTGGGCATCGGTTTCATCAGATGGCAAGGATGATCGCAGGCGTGACCCGCTGGAGATGGTGCGGGCCACGCCGTTGTCAGCAAGGGATGGCTGGAATGATAAGATGCTCTGAGATCGATGGCAACGCTTGAAGAAATTTTGGCGCAAGACCAGACGTATCGATGAGCATCTGGTCTTTGGCGGTGCGGCTCAGTGCATGCCGATGGCTTGGCGGTACAGGCCCACCATGTTTTCCTGCTCCTCCAGAGCCTCCCGCTCCATCTTTCGCATCTTGAGGATTTCGCGCATGATCTTGACATCGAAGCCGTTGCCCTTTCCTCTTCCAGGCGTTCGATCCGCTCGAAATATTGGATCAAAACGTCGCCGGCGATGCCCTGATAGGTGGACGGCTTGGAGGCGGCATGAGTATGAGCTTGTGGCATGAGTCACTCCCTGATCTGGTTGAATCGGTATGAAAATGTCAAATTTGAACGGCAGAACGGGCCGATGCGGAGTGATAGCAAAAGGTGTGCCTTGGGATCATTAACGTGGATGGCATCGGGCTGATGATGATTTGCCCGATGCCATTGTTGAGGCTGTCATGCCGGCTCTGGAATTTTCCACAGAGCCCTCTGCTCACTCCAGAGCATCGGGAACGGTTTGGACAATTCCCGCCAGGTCAGATGGTCGGGTTGTCGCCCATCGATGATGGCGGTCACAATATCCGGCGCCAACAACGTCAACCGCAGCACCTTGGACATGTAGGACTCATCGACCTTCTCCAACTCGGCCAACGCCCGAACGGAGGCAACCTTTCGTCCCTCGATCAGCTTCAACCATTTGTGCGCTTTGGCCACCAACTTCGCCAGAGTTTCATCCCGTGGCGGGATCTCCTCCATCCCCTCCGGAGCGATGATCAGCTTCCGACCTCCTCTTTTCTTCACCACCATTGGGATGGTCACCACGATCATCTTGCCGTCTCTGCTCAATTCCGCTTTCATGCCGCCACCTCCTTCTGGTTGCCAATGTCGCTCAACTCGCGGGCCAAGGTGTCGAGTCCCTCGGAGCGCAGATGCACCTGCACATCCCCTTTGCCCACCTCCACCTTGCCGATCAAAAGCTGCACCAAACGCTGCTGCTCCACCGGGAACAACTCCTCCCAGATGGGATCGAGCCGCCGCAAGGCGTCCACCACATCACGCTCCTTGATGCCGCCCTTTTCGTCGTTGGCGACTTGCCAGGTTTTGACCACCATCTCCGGAGTCTGCAGCATGGTGCGTATCTGCCGGATCACCACTGCCTCGATCTCACCGGCGGCGACGGTGCGCAGTGGGCAGGAGGCGTTGGCGCCGTTCTTGTCCGCCGCCTGGCAGGTGTAATACCGGTACAGCCGTCCTGCCTTGCGGGTGAACGAGGGCTTCATGGCACGGTCGCAATGGCGACACCGGATGATCCCTTTCAACGGAGCGGGCGTTTGCACCCGGGTCGGTCCAGTGTGCTGGCGGTTGTTGTTGGCAAGCATGCCATGAACCTGATCCCACACTTCCCGGTCAACGATCCCTTGGTGTTCTCCAGCGTAGATCTCCCCATGGTAGTCGATTTCGCCGACGTAAACGCGATGGCCGAGGATGCGGTACACCGCACCCTTGTCCAGAGGCTTGCCGTATTTGCCGACCACTCCGGCATCCCCCATCTCCTTGATCATCTGGGTAACCGAGCCGATTTCCACAAATCGGCGAAAGAGATTCCGCACCACCTCTGCTTCGTCAGGCTGGATTACCAGCTTGCGATTCTGTACGATGTAGCCCAATGGCGGATGGCCACCCATCCACATGCCTTTTTTCTTGGAGGCCGCGAACTTGTCCCGGATACGCTCTGCCGAGACCTCCCGCTCGAATTGCGCAAACGAGAGCAGCACGTTCAGCGTCAACCGGCCCATGGAGGTGGTCGTCGAAAATGATTGGGTGACACTGGCGAAGGTCACCTGTTTTTTGTCGAACGCCTCGACCAATTTGGCGAAGTCCAGCAGAGAGCGGGTCAGGCGATCTATTTTATACACGATTACAACTGAAATTTTGCCTGCCTCAATGTCGGCGAGCAGGCGCTTCAAGGCGGGTCGCTCCAGATTGCCGCCGGAGAAACCGCCATCGTCGTAGCGGTCCGGCACCAGGAACCACCCCTCGGCTTTCTGGCTGGCGATGTAGGCCTCGCACGCCTCCCGCTGCGCGTCGAGGGTGTTGAACTCCATGTCCAGGCCCTCTTCGGTGGACTTCCGGGTGTAGACGGCGCAGCGGACTTTCGGAACTGTTGAATTCTTAATACTCATGACTTTTCTCCAGTGCGCCGGACTCCCCAAAACACCAAGCCATTCCACTTTGTGCCGGTGATGAAATTGGCCACCGCCGACAAACTGCCGAACCGACGGCCCTGATATTCAAAGCCTTCTTCGAGAACCGTGCAGCAATGCTCCACTCCTTTCCACTCCCTGATCAGCTTGGTTCCAGGGAGAAGTTGCTCTCCGGGCATCATCCTCTTTGGCGTTTCGTCTTCTTTTTCGTTGGCCAGCCGGTCCAATTTCTCGGCGATCCTCTCATCCGCATTCCCCATGGATAACTCCTGAATCCGGTGCGCCAGACGTTTGACCAGAAACGCCCGGTTGAATGGCGGTGGTTCGGTTTTTTGTCCATAAGGGCATTGGTTTCCAACCTTATCAACTGGAATTTTCTCTGTTTTCCTCTTTTCTTCGAGTCGCTTGATGGCTGTGGCCAAGATGGCGCCGACTTCGGTCAGGCGGGCTTCGGTGGTCATGTGGTCGGGATCCGGCAAGTTCATCATCCTCATGGTGCCCATCTCCTCCAGAGTCTGTTTCGATGTTTCAATCGCTGGACAAGGATAGGCGAGATTTGATCCGGAAATAAGGTATTTCAAATGGTTGGTTAGATTCCGGGATCACAAATGTTTCGCAGTGAGGGACCGGGATGAAATGGATGACGACGGGCGTTGGCAGGATGTTCCGGGATGTGTGAGGGATGTTCCGGGAGGTGTCGATGATGACTGGCAGAAGGGTGAGGATCAGAAATCGAAGCTGCTTTGGATATCAGGTGTGGTCGTTTGCTGGTCGAAGTCCAGCATCAGCAGGGAGATGATGAAGTCGTACTGATCCGCGTAGACCGCCATCTCCACCACGTCGTGCTCCTGGAACCATGCGCCTTTTGGCACCAGCATGCCGTCTTTGGGGTAATTGGTGGCATGGCGCTGGGCCGCCAGCGATTGAGCCGGGATCTCCACCGGCTCCTTCCAGATCTCCCGAAAGCAGGCGCCGCACTTTTTGGCGGTCTCGCTGGCCTCGGACCATAGAATGAAGCTATCCCTGGAGACCACCAGCACCGCCCTTTGTTGGGTCAAACGCAGCCATTGTCGGATCAGCGCCAGCAGGGAGACGCCGTAACGGTCGGCGCAACAGCCGAGCATGTTGAGGTCCGTCCATTCCGTCGGAGGAATCTGTTCCACCAGATCGTGTGGGGGAATCAGGAAGTGGGAGGCAAAAGTGTCCGCCTCCCGTTCCAGGCGGTCGAAAGGCTGTTCCGGGTTCGGAATTTCCTCTGCCACGCAATGGAAGCCCGTGGGGCGGAAAGAGCGGTGCATCAGATAGTGCCCGAACTCATGGGCCAGGGTGAAACGGATACGCCGCTTGGAAGGAACGTTGCGGTTATAGACGATGCCCCATCCACGATTGGGGTGACGGATCAGGGCTCCCTGAAATCCAGGCAACTCGCCCCCCTCCACGACCATGATCGGGTCCGATGGGTATTTGCTGGCAGAGAACATCCGTGCCACCTCGACCACGCTGACGGGGTAGCGCTCGCGTCCGAAGGCCTGGTCCAGGACAAGGTTGACGAAATACGCCCACTCTTCCGGTGATCGACGTTCAGACATCAACTGTCGCTCCAGAGCTTCACCATCGCCCGGATCTTGCGTCTCGTTTCGTCGGGCATGCGTTTGTACTGTCGGTAGAAAGCCCTGTCCACCTCTTCCTCGTTTGGCGGTTCTGATCCCGATGACATGAGGTACTCCGGCGTCACTCCCAAGGCTTCGGCGATCCGGTGGATTTTCTCTGCCGTGGGACGGGCGTTGTCCCGATTCTCGAGTTCCCAGATCCGGCTTTTGCTGGTGCCGGTCATTAAGGCCAACTCGTCAAGGGTCAATCCTTTCTCCTTGCGCAACGCCCGCACTTTCTCGCCAGTTTCGGTGGCCATGGCCGTTCTCCCTGTCTGTGGATTTTTGTTCCGCACATGCTCATAAAAAAATATTGACAGCGTGATTATGAGGCTTCAGAATCAGTTCTGTCAACCGATATATTTGTTAATCGATATCACAAATGACTGCAATATGGAGGCGACGATGACCACGATAGCGCGAGTGATCCGTAACACACCGAAAGATCAGCTGCAGACCTATTTCGACAGGAAAGGCTTTGGCTCCGGCGGATTGCTGCGGAGCGGTACGATTCGCAATGCCACGGTGTTGTTGCGAGAGGTGGCAGAACTCGACGAAACGACGCAGGCAGCCATGAATGCCGATTTCGAACGGATCCAGGAGATGACCGATGAGGCGGGTCAGTGGGCCATTCTGCATATGCTGAAAGATCAAAGCCTCATCGACGCACTCTCAAATCCGCACGAGCGGGTCATGTGGCTGTTCCTGCATGATCCGGACGCATTCCGTCGGGCGGAAGAGATGCGGTATACCGATACGCGCCGTCAGGGACGGATGTGGTCCGGATTCGTTGGCCCTCGCAATCTCGTGCCGAGTCAGAATGCTGTGGATCATCGCCGGTTCGAAGAGAAGGTGCGTGTTCTGTTCAACGCCAAGCATGCCAAACTCGACATGTTCGAACGCACCCGTCCTGGTTTGAAAAACCAGACCGAACATCTGGTGCAGGCTGTGGTCTATCGTGATGGCCTTCCGGATGCCAGCCTGGAGTTCAATGCGCTCGGGGAATTGGAGTTGCGTCCCCACCGTCCGGTCATCGAGGTAGCCATCACCTATGAGCCGATCACTGGCGTGATCGAGGTGGTGTCGCAGGGGGTCGACCAACGGGCGCGACTGGCGCGAATTTTTGCTGAAGTGATTCTGCAACAGGGCATTTTGGGACAGAGGATTCCATTGCGGCAATACGATTTGGATTGTTTGATCAAATCCAGAGATTTTCCAAGTGATCCAGAGGATGGTATCGATGCCGTGAAGATCACCTGGCTGAGATTGCGGTCTAAAATGCAGGAGCATGGGCAGATGGCATTGATTTCCAAGTGGCGCGATGCCCTTACGGTTCACGAACAAGCGCAACAATGGATCGTTGCCGCCGACGGGTTGACCAACACCTTCGAAGCAGATGAAGCCGTTCTCTCAATCCGTCTGCGTCCGTCGCGCGGATCATCATGGCGCAAACAGACCATCAATGTGACCATCACCCTCCCCAATGGCTGCAACCTCAAAAGCAAGACCGAGAAGGAACGATTGATCTGCAACAAGTACCTCCCTCGCTGGGGGTTGGTGCGGGATGTATGATCATGGCGAATGCAAATCCAAGCATCACCCAATGGCACTTAGATAGCCGTAACATCATATTTTTTCAAAGGTAATCTGGCCACGTCTCTAGGTTGACTCAATCGACGATACCCTTTTGGGCGACGTTTTACCGCTCGCGGTTCC
>JAMOBI010000019.1:0-33614 GCA_039908105.1 Magnetococcus sp. YQC-9 | reverse complement strand
TGCGAAAAATGCGCCGCGCGCCGCCTTCGTGAGCGTCGTTTCCGCTTTTTGGAAACGACGCTCACATCTTGCACGCAGCCTTGCAAAAAACTACGCATCCCAAAACAGGTGCGGTTTAGTGAAAAAAAAGAGAGGGTCTGGGAGATTCGGTGGTGCCTTACGTTAACCTGGCGGATCCACCAGGCCCGTATCGGCTGCTTGGCCATTGCCAATCAGCCTGTTTAAACCGCACCCGGTTTGTCGCCTTGCGTCCTAATGAAGATTGACATTTTGTAACAATCGGATACACTGATTGCAACTTTTTCAAACTCCTGCGACACCAATGGTATACCAGGATACTGGATCGACGCTTGAACGAGGCCTTGGGGCATCCCGATGAACACCGACTCTCACATTCTGGAACGGCCAACGGTTTTGGTGGTTGACGACACCCCAGACAATCTCTCCTTGATGAGCGGCCTGCTCAAAGATTTTTATAAGGTCAAGGTCGCCAACAGCGGTGAACGGGCGATACGCATCGCCAAATCAGAGAGTCCTCCGGATCTGATCCTTTTGGACATCATGATGCCAGGAATGGATGGTTACGAGGTATGCCGCCAATTAAAAGAAGATGCGACCACTCGTGACATTCCAGTGATCTTTCTGACCGCCAAGGCCGAGGTGGAGGATGAACGCAAAGGATTGGAGCTCGGTGCCGTCGATTATCTCACCAAGCCAGTCAGCCCGCCGATCGTCATGGTGCGGGTGAAAAATCATTTGGCGCTCAAAGCATCCGCTGATTTTTTACGCAACCAGAACGACTTTCTCGAACACGAAGTGGCCAAACGCACCCGTGAGGTGACCGCGATTCAGGATGTGACGATTCTGGCCATGGCCTCGCTGGCCGAAACGCGCGACTCGGACACCGGCAATCACATCCGTCGGACACAATATTACGTCAAAGCGCTCGCCGAACACCTGCGCACCCATCCCCGCTTTATGAACCTCCTGAACGATTCGTCGATCAACCTGCTGTTCAAATCAGCGCCGCTGCACGATATCGGCAAAGTGGGCATACCGGATCGCATCCTGCTCAAACCCGGACGTTTCACCCCCGAAGAGTTCGAGATCATGAAATCCCACACCACACTCGGTCGGAATGCGATCGAACACGCCGAACAACAACTCGGAATGAGTGTGGAGTTTCTCTCCATGGCCAAGGAGATCGCCTACGGCCATCAGGAGAAATGGGATGGCTCAGGCTATCCGCAGGGATTGAAGGGCGATGCCATCCCATGGTCAGCCCGTTTAATGGCAATCGCTGATGTTTACGACGCCTTGATCAGCCGACGCGTCTATAAAGAGGGGATGCCCCACGAAAAGGCGTACGGCATCATGATCGAAGGGCGCGGCAGCCACTTTGATCCCGATGCCCTGGACGCTTTCGTGGCTTTGCAAGATACTTTTCGTGCCATTGCCGCGCGACATGCCGACTCGGACGCGGACATGGCACACAAAAAAAATCAGTTGGAACGGCTCTCCGGCAGCTCATCGGTATGAGTCAATCCAAACATCCTGACTCACCACACCCGGTTCATGACAACCATGTCAGCGCGACATGCACATCAAGATTCTCAACAGCGTCATCCATCCGGATTGCATTCATTTCCCTGCCTCGGCCTTTGGCATCGGCGAGAGCTGATAAATTTTGCTCAACTCGTTGATCCCCTCCTCCACCGTTTTCGGATCAGAGACCAACTTTTTTATTTTTCTAAGACTTTTAAAAGCCTCGCAATCGCTCCCCCGGCATTTTTCACACTTTTTGGTCTTGAAATCCTGTGTGTGAAGGTTGGGTAAATGATCGAACAACCAAAACACCTTATGACTATATGCCGACTCGCCGGAAATCTGTGTCAAGAGCGCAACCTTGATCGCCAACAAGGTGTCGTGCTCATTTTTACAGACCATTCCGGATCGTTTAGCCTCCTTCGACTCTTTGCCCACGGAAGATCAAGCTCCTTATCAAGGAAGAAATGATGGACCAGAATGGTCCTGAACGTTATCCAGTTAATCATGTTATCGGCAAACTCCCCGGTTCTTAATAGTCCGTTTGAACCGAGGTTTGAGCCAAACATTCGGTTGGCAAAGCTGGCGGATGATGTGCCGTGGGAGGCATGGCCCTCCCATCATGCCGTCTTATGAACCGAATCGGTCACAAGTTTTCGGACTCACATCGGGGCAGGATAGATATGGAACGCCAACGCATAAACCACCAGCCCGGAGATCGACACATACATCCAGACCGGCCAGGTGAGCCGGGCAATGCGTCGATGGGGATCGCTCGTGGTGAAGTTCAGTTTCCAGGGGGCACGCAGCAGCGTCATGACGATCATCGGCAGCGAGAGCGCAGCCAAGCCGACGTGACTGATCAGAATGGTGAAATAAACCGGACGGATCCAACCTGTTCCCGCGAATTTCACATTGCCGACCGCCGCATGATAGGTGAGATAAGAGACCAGAAAAATCGCCGACACGAACAGCGCCCCGGCCATCCGCTTGCGGTGGGTGATGGCATCGCCTCGTCGGATGGCCTGAAAACCCGCAAACAGCAGCAGCGCCGAGGTTAGATTCAACGCCGCATGGAAATGGGGCAGGATCGGAATCAGCTCCATGCGTCCCTCGACTGACCGCTCTGCATGTAAAAATGGATGAACATGGCAATCGAGAACAACGCCATCGACCACACCTGGTGCATCCAGGCCAGGCTGATCGGCACATGCAACAACAGCGTCGCAATGCCCAGCGCAACTTGCAGCACCATGGCCATCATCAGGTAATAATAACTCGTGTGAATCCGTGCCGGCGCACCGGAGCGTACCCCCAGCATGCCGTAGCCGAGTACCGCAAAGAAGGTGATGGTCGCCAACAACCGATGATCCCACTGGATGGCGGCAGGATTCTCAAAGAGGTTCAACCAGGCCGGTTGCAGCTCAAAGTAGGCGTCCGGGAACCACTGGCCGTGCATCAACGGGAAGGTGTTGTAGCCGTATCCGGCCTTGGCGCCTGCGACAAAGCCGCCGCTCAGAATCGTCACGGAGATCAACACCAGAATCGTCAGGGAGGCACTTTTCAACCACTGCGGCGGACGACCGGTCGGCAACCCCTCAACCCCGATGAAGAGTTCCAACCCGGTCCAGAGCATCCAGCCATAGACGATGAAGGCCAGCCCCAGATGGGCGGTCAATCGATAGGGGCTGACGTGCGGATCGTTGATCAGACCACTTTTGACCATCAACCACCCCATCACCCCCTGCAGACCGCCGACCAGAAAAATCAAACCCAAGCGAATCATCGTGGGACGATCCAGTTTCTTTCTCCAATAGAACCAGGCAAACGGCAGAAAAAACACCAGCCCGACCGAGCGTCCCAGCAGGCGGTGAAAATATTCCAGCCAGAAGATCCCCTTGAACCCGTTGAGATCCATATCATGATTGATATGCTTGAACTCCGGGGTGAGCTGATACTTGGCGAACAACTCCTGCCAGGCGTTTTGATCCATGGGTGGCAGCGTGCCGATGAGCGGTTGCCACTCCACCATCGACAGACCCGAACCGGTCAGTCGGGTGATGCCGCCCAACGCCAACATGGCATAGACCAGTGCACAACAGATGAACAGCCAAATTCCAACCTGGCGCCGGTCCTGATTTGTCATGCCCACACCTCCTCCAACCGCTCAATCCCGATACAAAACCCTACTCACCCAAATCGCACCGCCCCACCGATCCCGGACGACAGCGCTTGCCGTTGTACCAATAGGCACCAGCGAGCTGCGCATCGCGCCAATCGACATCGGTGAGATGGGCGCCAAAAAATACGGTATCGCGCAAATCGGCTCCGGTCAATCGCGCACCTTTCAAAAAGGCCCCCTCGAAGGTCGCCTTGCGCAGATCCGCGCCAGAGAGATCCGCTCCCTCCAGATTGGCCTGCTCGAAATTGGCCCGCTTGAGATCGCTTTTGATCAGCCTGCTTCCGGAGAGATCGGCCTTGAGCAGTTGCGCCTGGGCAAGCCTGGCACCGCTCGCATCAACATTGCGCAGACGCGCTTTGAACAACCGCGCTGCGGTCAGATCGGCATTGCGCAGATCGGCCCGATCCAGGGTCGCACCCTGCAACATCGCCGATTTCAACACCGCACCGTTCAGATCGGCCCGGCTCAGATCGCAACTGACACACCGTCCGCTCTTGAGCAACTCCTCCCGCACATCCCGCACGGTGGCGGACTCCCCGGCCCAGGCATCCGGCAGCCAAGCGGAGATGAATGCCACTCCCAGCATGGCCACCACCTTCAAGGGTGCCAATCTCATTGACACGATCCTTTGGATTGCGGTGCGCAGGTGCGCCCGTCGATCCAGACCGCGCCATCCAGAAGTGCGTTGGTCAACACCACCCGCTCCAGATTGGCCCCCTTGAGATTGGCCCCACGCAGATCAGCACCGGTCAAGTTCACCCCCTTCATGAAGGCCTCGGTCAAATCCGCGCCGCCCACCTTGGCCTCCGCCATGTTGGCACCGTACAGATAGGCTTTCACCATCCGGGCACGGCTCAGATCGGCCTGACGCAAATCCGCACCGGTCAAATCGGCACGGCTCAAATCCGCCTCGACCAGATCCGTTGCCTCCAGATTCGACCAGACCAGTTTCGCCTCGACCAGCTTCACCCCGCCCATCCGGGATTTCAAGAAAAAGGCACCGCTCAACTCGGCACCGGTCAAATCCGCGCCCTGCCAGTCGGTATACTGCAGATCGCATTTCGGACACTTCTTCTCAGCCTTGAGTTTGGCCACCAACACCTCGTTCGGCCCCTTGGCGAGCGCCATTCCGGTCACGAGCAGCAGACCGGACAGCCCCAGCACCCCCATCCTCACCCAACGTGACAGCTTTCCAACCCGCATCATTGCCATCTCTCCATGTCATAGCACATCTTCAAGAAGCGTCATTTTCTTAAACCGCACCCATTTTGGGATGCGTCATTTTTAGAGCGCGCTAAAGTCAAAAACAAAGTCCCAAGGGCTTCGCCCTTGGATCCCACCAGGGGGATAATCCCCCTGGACCCCTATTAATGGAACTACGCATCCCGTGATGGTTGCGGTTTAGAAGCGACACATTCCAAGCTGGTGCGATTTATTTCGCGGGCACCACCAGCGTCTCATCCGCAAACCAGTGCAACTGTTCCCGATAGCGCACCACATCGCCGATCACGATCACCGCCGGCGGTTGCAGATCCAACAGCATGACATCCATCTCCAACCTGCCCAGCGTCGTCACCAACGTCTGCTGCGCCGGAGTCGTCGCCCAACGGATCACCGCCACCGGCGTGTCGGTCGAACGACCCGCCACGATCAACCGCTCGACCACCACATGCAGATTCTGCATCGCCATGTAGAGCACCAGCACCGGGAAGGCCTGGGCCACCGCTTCCCACTGGATGCGCGACGAGGGGGAACCCTCCATGAAAGAGGGGTTTTCCGCCGACTCATGGCCGGTCAAAAAGGCGACATTGGCATTCACATCGCGGTGGGTCACCGGAATCCCCGCATAGGCCGGACCGGCAATGCCAGAGGTCAATCCCGGCACGATGCGAAACGGGATCCCCTCGGCTGCCAACCGCTCGGCCTCTTCGCCACCGCGCCCGAAGACGAACGGATCCCCGCCCTTCAATCGCACCACGCGCCGACCCGCCTTGGCCTGCCGCACCAGGGTATCGGTGATATCCTTTTGAGAGGAGGAGGGCGAACCGCCGCGCTTGCCGGCATGGATCCGCTCGCAGGATTCCGGAATCATCGCCATGATTTCGGGCGAAACCAGCGCATCATGCACCACCACATCGGCGTTGTGCAGCGCCTTCAAGGCGGCAACGGTCAAAAGATCCGGATCACCGGGACCGGCGCCGACCAGAAGCACCATGCCCGGCTCGGGATACGGGCTTGTCAGATCAATGGGCATGATTGTTTAATGGCTCGTACCGGCGGAACGGTTGATCTTGTTGGAGACGTTGTATTTTCCCGAAGGCTTCATCATGGGAATGCGTTTGACCTCCTCCAGGGTTTTGGCATCGTAGATCACCAAAGCGCCCTCGATCTCCCAGATGCTCAGCAGTGCGAATCGGCCATCCTTGGTGAACTCGACGTGGGCCGAAGTCTTGCCGGGCTCAGGACGCAGCGTCTTGACGATCTCGAGCCTCCTCTTGTCGAGCACATGCACCGCATCTTTGTCCTTGCCGGAGAATACATCCACCCAGGCATAAGGGCTGTTCTCGTGGCTGCGCATGAAAAACCCCGGACCCAACGTCGGAATGCGTTTGATCACCTTCCAGCTCTTCATATCCACCACCGTCACCTCGCCCTCTTTCAAGTTCGGGGTGACCATCACCTCGGTATCCTGGTAGGGCCAAATGATCCCGGAGGCCAGATGCGGCATACCGGTCAACTCGACATCGGCGATCTTTTGACCCGCATCCAGATCCACCACCTGTCCGGTCGGACCCTTGCGCGAGGCACCGATCAACCGCTTATACGCCTGATCGAAGAGAAAGTCATCCAATACCGCGCTTAAGCCAATGGCCCGCACCTCGAAATTCTGCACCGGCCTGCCCTCTTTGGTGGCCACCGGGATCTCCCACACCTCGGGGATATCCTTCAAGGCCACGATGAAGGAGTTCCGGGGAGGCGCGGCATAGACCGCGCTCGGACGGGAGGATTCGCCCTTGGCATTCACCAGCGGCAGGGTCTTGACAAGCGACAGATCACGGGCATCGAGGATCACCAGATTGCGCGGCAGGGTGTTGGCTGCCATCACGTAACGCCCGTCGCCGGAGACCGCAACGTTGCGGGTGTTGATGCCGACGCGGATCTCGTGGGTCATTTTCAGCGAATAAAGGTCAAAGCGGCTGATCCAGCCATCGCGCGAGGCCATGTAGGCGAAACGCCCCTCAGGCGAGTATTTGATCCCGCCATGCAGCGCGAAACGGGAGGGAAAACGGTCGATCGGCTCGAACCGGTCGCCGTCGAGCACCGTGACATGGTGATCCCCCAATTCGACCACCATGAACAGGTTCAGCGGATCGGCCTTGTGTACCGGCTGTTTGGGGAGCTTGTCGTTGGCAAGCCAGGTGAGGTGGTTGTCCTTCATATCCCCTTCGCTCCAGACCGGCGCCGGGGTCATGGGAGCATAGATATAACTCACCATCTCTTGAATCTGCTCCTCGGTGAGCTTATCGCCGAAGGCCGGCATCTGGGTGGCCGGACGCCCCTTGGCGATCACCTCGGCGGACTCTTTTTTGGGCACACGCTCCAGATTCTCCGGCAGCAGCGCCGGCCCCATGGCCCCGAGCCGCTTCGGGTGATGACACTCGGCGCAATGTTCCTGATAGAGATCATTGGCCCAACCCGGCGAGGCCCACAACAGACACGACACAAAAATCAAAAACGCTTTCATCCCCGCGCAATCCCATCCTCAAAGACGAATCATGCAACCAACCCCGAGGCCCCGCGTCACACCAGCACCTCTTCGTCAGTCAGATAACACCCCGGATCCTCTTCCCAGTGATCCCCGCTCACCTGATAGGCCCGTACCCGGGTGTTCCCCCCACAAATCGACAGGTAGCGACACGCGCCACAGCGCCCTTTGAGCGGCCTGGGTTTTTGTCGCAAGCCGGCCAACAACGGATCATCCGGATTGCCCCAGATCTCACCGAAAGAGCGCTCCCGCACATTGCCCAGGGAGTGATGCCGCCAGAAGATGTCCGGGTGTACTTCACCCAACTCGTCGATGTTGGCAATCCCGACGCCCGAGGCATTGCCACCCCAACGGGTCAGCATCGCCGCAGCCTGATCGGCCAGATGCGGGAGTTTTTCCCGTACCCAGAACAGGAAAAACACCCCGTCGGCATCGTTGTTGCCCGTGACAACTTCACGCGGGGCACCCGATTGCACATCCGCATACGTCAAATCGAACAACCAGCCCATCAAGGCCCGTGTGGCGCGCAGATCGGCGTTCTCGTGGCGATTCACCTTGCCGCGCCCGGCGTGATTCCAATGCGAAAGGTAGAACCGGTCGGTCCCTTCGGCCCGCATCAGATCGAACAACCCCGGCAGATCGTCGATGTTCTCGCACGTCGGCGTAAAACGGATCCCGGCCTTGACCCCCTCGGCGCGACAGTGGCCGATTCCCGCAACCGATCGCCGAAAAGCCCCGGACATACCGCGCATGCGATCGTGGTTGACCTCCAGACCATCCAGGCTCACACCGACATAATCAAACCCCGCCCGTGCGATCCGTCTGGCCATTTCGGGATCCATCAGCGTGCCATTGCTCGACAAACCGAGGTAGAATCCCTGCATTTTGGCATGCGCGGCAATCTCGAACAGATCCGGACGCAGCAGCGGTTCGCCACCGGAAAGAATCAAGGCGGCCACACCCTGGGCGCGCAGATCCCCGATCACCCGGCAGCACTCATCGAGCGTCAACTCGCCGGCATAAGGACGATCCGCAGAGGCTGCGTAACAATGGGCGCAGGTCAAATTGCAGCGACGGATGAGATTCCAGACGATCACCGGTCCTTGCGCGACCGGCAACCGGGGAGGTGGCGACTGCCCGGGTTCGAGCAGACGGCGCATGAACCGGGTCAGACGGAACATCCGTCCGTGCCTCCAGGTGCCTTGATGCGCAGCCCGGTTTTTTTCAGGATGCGCGTACTGTGCAGAACCAGATGACCACGCTGCCGGCGGCCAATGATCTTCTCTAATATACGGATCTTCTCCATCACCGCCAGCCGGTCCGGGCCGTGCACCATGACGAACAGGTTATAGGGCCAGTCGGGCCGATGGCGCGGTCGTCGATAGCAGTGGGTGACAAAATCCAGTTCGCTCAACGTATTGCCCACCTGACAAACCAGTTCGTTGGGGATATCCCACACCGACATGCCGTTGCCGTGCAGTCCCAATTTATGATGATTGCAGGCCAGGCCGATACGGCGGATCCAACCACGCCGCAACATCCCATCCAGCCGCTCGAACACCGACTCCACCGGTTGCCCGATCTCGACTGCCACCTGGTGGTAGGGACCGGGAACCAGTGGCAATCCGGCCTGGGTCGCGGCGATCAGGGCACGATCCTGATCATCCGGCAGGATCTCCTCGCCCTCCTCCTCCACCGGGTCATCGAACAGAGGCGTGGTGTCGATGCCGCCGTCCGGGCTCAATTGCACCTGAAAACCGAGTCGATACTCCTCGATCTTGGGCAGATTGACGACCTCCAGACCGGTCAGGGAGGTGATGCGGGAGAGCACCTCGGCGATTTGCTCACGCTTTTCGGTGGCCACCACGAACCACATGTTGAAAAGATGTTCGCGTGCGTAGTTGTGCGCCACCTCGGGCTGCGCGTTGACCACCTCGGTCACCCAGTCGAAATCCGAAGCCGGCACGCTCATCGCTGCCAAGGTCAACCCACCCCCCAGCCGTTCGGCGTGATAAAAGGGGCCGAAACGGGTGATCAGGCCGGTTCCGGCCAGCTCGGCAATGCCGGCGATCAACTGCTCTTCGGTGAGTTCCAGGGAGTCCGCCGCCACGGCGAAGGGGCGCCCGACCAGCGGAAAACCGCTTTGCAGGCCATTGATGATACGAATCAAGCCAGGATCCAACACAGTGTCACCATGCCCCCAGGAGTGCTAGAGGAATCCGCTCAGAAATATCGGGCACCGCACTGTTTGAAGCGACGACGGCTGAACAGAATCTCACGGGCATAGGGTTGCATGTCGCACCCCCGGGTGATCAACTCGGCACGCAGCATCGTCTCCTCGCGATCGCGGCCATGGATCATGCAGTAGAGATTATACGGCCAATGCGGCGGGCAGCGGCGTCGCAAATAGCAGAGCGACACCATGCCCGAATCACGAATCCGCTCACCGACCTCGCGGGTCCGCTCGTCCGGCACATCCCATACCACCATGGCATTGGCACGATAGCCCAGCTCGTGATGATGCACCACCACCCCGATGCGCTTGATGATCTCTTTTTCTTGCAGCATACGCAAGCCATTGAGTACTTCCGTCTCATCCAAACCGATCGCCTGACCGATCGCCTCGAATGGGCGCTCCACCAGGGGGAACCCGTTCTGAAATCCCGCCACCAACCGTTGTTCGTCTGCGTCGAGCATGGTTCACCCGTGGATTTGAAAGCCCAGATCAATATGAAAATCCGCTTCCATCGGCATGGAGCAGACCGCAAGACCGGTTTGCGCCTCGATGGCGGCGGTCACCTCGGCCAGACGCTCCGCGCTGCGCGCCGTGATCACGAACCATAAATTGAACCCGTGCTCCCGTTCGTAGTTGTGATTGACCTCCGGGAAACCGTTGACGATCCCGGCCACCACCTCAAGCCGCTCCTCGGGCACCCGCATCGCCGCCAGCGTGCTCACCCCCACCCGGCGCGCCCGCAACACCGCCCCCACCCGGCTGATATGACCGCTTAGCTGCAACCGCCCCAACCGCTCGAGAACTTCCGCCTCGGCAATACCCAACCGCTCGGCCAGGATCCGATAAGGACGCGGATCCAAGGGGAAATCGTGCTGAAAATCGTTCAAGAGACGATGATCCAACGGTTGCAGGTCATACTCATGCAGCGGTGCACGCATTCTTAACAGGCTCCGGATTCAATGACACCATCACAAACTTGCATGATGGGGGGGAACCCTCTCACCCCCACCCATAGAACTCCAAAAGCTCAAGTTCCACGGTAAACCAAATTGTGTGCTCCAACCGCACTCACAAACCGATCTTGTGCGCCCGACTGGTGAAGAAAATCCCGCTCGGCTTGATCGCAGGCAGTGTGGTGACCCGCTCGAAGGTGGCGGTATCGTACACCTCCACCCGATCCCCGTCGCGCACCGACAACCAGACCTGTTCGCCACGCGGGGTGAACTCCATGTGCATCACCGCCGGACCGGGTTTCAGGGTCTGGATCACCTTGCGGCTCGGCACGTCGATCACCTGCACGTTGCCATTCTCCGGATGGGCGAAATTGACCCAGATGCGCCGTCCATCGGGCTGCGCCATCACGAAGACCGGCTGACCGACCACTGGTACCCGTCCCACCTCGCGCCAACCGGCCCGTTCGACGATCAACACCTCATGCCGTCCCATGGCCGGCAAAAAAACCAGATCCTCGGTCATGCCCCACCCTTCCAGATGCGGCATTTTGTAGACCGCAGTGCGCTTCTCACCCTTTCCATATTCGGGCAGAATACGCTTGACGCCGGCATCGAGATTCCACAGATCCAGCAACGCAAAACCATCCTCGCCGAACAAACCGGCGATGTAGTGCCGACCATCCGGAGAGATCAAGGCATCATACGGCTTGCTGCCAATGCCAGTGAATTTGGTGATAAGCGGTTTGGCCGGATCCTTCAGATCCGCAACCCAGATTTCGTCCGTATCAAAAAGGGAAAAGACGAAGCGTCCGTGGGTCGAATCCTCAAGGCCCACCACTTTGGAGGAGCGGCCATCCGCACTGATGGCCGGAATATCAGCCACCTGCCGCAACGTTTCGGCATCGAAAACCCGCACCCCGCCAGGCTGGTAGTTGGCCACGGCCACCAGTCGTCCATCCTGGGAGATGGCCCCACCGATGCTGTTACCACCCTGAATCACCCGACCGACCAGCTGACCGGTCAGAAGATCCACCTTGCTCAACCCACCGTCGCGCCCAAAGATAAAGGCATAACGACCATCGCGCGAGTAAACCAACGAAGCGTGCGACAGATCGCCCAGCCCCTCGACACGGGAGAGTATCGTCCGTCCGCTGGTTTCGACCACCTCAATACTGCCGGTGGCCCGTTCGATCACCACCCCCATATCACCCACACCGCGCAGCGGCATGCACCCCTGGACAAACGGCCAGATCAGACAAACCAGCCACAACCAACCATTGCGCCCCATCCAATTCTCAAGACGAGCCATCACGGGATCTCTCCTTTTTTCAACCGTTCCACCAGCCAGCGGATCTCCTGACGGGTCAACAACCCGTCCCAGGGTGGCATGGCCTTTTCCGGCATGCCATGAAACACGATATCCTCCAGAAGATCCAAAGGCTTGCCCGCCAGATTCTCCGGCAGCAACGCCGGACCCAGGCCACCTTTCAACGTCATGCCATGGCAGGAGCCGCAGTCATGCCGCAGCAGGTGCAACAACTCCGCCTGGCGCGCAGGCAAAATCCTGTCCTCGGTTGCCCACCCGGTGGAAGCAGCCAGCAGCGCACCCATCCAAACGGCAAGCCCGATCCACACCTGCCACCCGGCACGCGACCCAACCATCATGCGCGTGTCAGACATGCTTTCTCACTCCTCCCGCACCAGACGGAAACCGAGATTGTCATCCCGATCCCGTTCCTCACCGACGCCACGAAAGCCGCAGTGCAGATAAACCGGAGCACTTGACCACGACCCACCGCGCGTGACATGGAACAGATCCTCCTTGACGAACAACGGCGAGTGCTCGGCATGCTGCGCGTAGGCGCTCCGGTCGAAGTGATCGGCCACCCACTCCCAGACGTTCCCTTGCATGTCGTACAAACCGAAACCGTTGGCGCTCTTCCCACCCACGGCATGCGGACGCCCCTCACTGTTAAGCCCAAACCACCCCTTTTCATCCAGACTCGACTCGCTCTCGATCGGTCGGTCCTCACCACCGGCCCGACAGGCTTGCTCCCACTCGGCCTCGGTCGGCAAACGGTAGCGATACTCACCGTGAGCACTCAGCCAGTCGGCAAACATCCTGGCATCGACCAGCGACACCCCCACCACCGGATGATCCGGCGCGTTCAACGCCTCGCCGAACCGCTCGTAGTGGTCCTCGTTGCCGGTGCGAAAATGTTCGTTGATCCCCGAATCGCGCCGCTCAGACGACTGACAGACCCCATCAGCCACACAAGCCGCATATTGACCGTTGGTCACCTCGAAACGCCCGATCCAGTAACCGTTCAGACAGACCCGATGAATCGGAGCCGCACCCAACACCGGCTCAGCGGATCCCATGGCAAAACAGCCGCCGGAAATGTGGGCAAACGGCATGTCTGTCAGCGGTTCACGCCACTCCGGCGCCGCTTCCACCCCTGCGGCATGGCCAGACACCCCCATCGCCAGCCAGATCACGCTCCCCATCCATGCCCGGACAACCGAAGACCGCATACCCACTCCATTTTAAAATATAAAACAAATCTCTCACGAACAAAAAAAATCAATCCCCAAAAAAAAACGGTCGCAATGGGTATCCACTGCGACCGTTTCCCTCAACGGCCCATTCCGGCCTCCCCACCCATCATTTGGTGAACACCGAACGCATGTAGACGATGACCTTCCAGATATCATCTTCCGAGTAGTTCTGCTCGGAACCCGGTCCGAACGCCTTCATTTCGGTGTTCGGGCTACCGTTCATGGTGATCCACAACAGCTGACCATCCTTGCGGCTGGCCATATAACCGGGTGCGGAAAGATTCGTCGGCTTGATGGTCAACTCACCAGCCGCCGAGCCCTGTCCGTCACCGGTCTCGCCATGACACTTCTGACACTTCTTGGAGTAGATCTTGGCGCCCTCTTTCAAAGTGGCCTCATCCGCCTCGTCCGCCTTGATCGGGCTGGTCTTGCTCAAAAAATCCGCCGGCGCGGTCGGGATCTGCCGATCCGCCGAAACGGCCTGCCCTTGGACGACCGCCATCAGGCCGAACGCGGCCAGCGTGGCCATCAAAGTACGCATTTTCATGTTCTCGTCTCCTCTTTCTTTGTTGCAATCCCGGGCCGGAGGATATCCGACCCGGAGAAAGCAATCAACGCACGATGGATCAATAAACGTCCATCTGGGTGTTGTAGACATTGAACTTGCCGGTCGGGGTGTTCAGACCGGTGATGCGCGCCTTTTCCTTCAGGGTCTTGTCATCCAGGATGACGATTTCACCCTCTTTGTCCCACAGCGACACCCACACTTCGCCGCCATCCTTGTCATACTCCATGTGCACCACCTTCTTGTTGAAGGTGATCTCACGCGGGGCCTCGGTCGGCTTGTCGATGTTGAAGATCGTCAGCACATTGGACTTGTTGGGATTGATGGTGTTGTCGCAATAGACGTTCTTGCTCTTCGGATGGGTCTTGACAAAGAGCGAGTTGCCACCGAGTTTCCACTCACGCACCACGGTCCAAGCCTTCGGATTCTTCGGATCGGTGCTGATCATCGAAACCAGACCCTCGCCCAGGTGGACGGTGGCCCAGACCGGTCCGAACTCCGGATCGACCCAGTTGGCGCCACGGCCAGGATGGGGCTTGGTGCCGGTCTTGATGTTCTTGACCAGCTTGCGCTCCACGGTGTCGATGACCGAGATGGTGTCACGCGCATTGGCCGCCACCAGGAAGTAGCGCTTGGAGGCATCCCAACCACCGTCGTGCAGGAACCGCTCGGCGTTGATCTTGGTCTCGGTCACGGTGCCGACATCCAGCTTGCTGTAGTCGACCAGCAGCACGACACCGGTCTCCTTCAGGTTCAACACCCATTCCGGGGCGTGATGCGAGGCGACGATCGAGGCCACGCGCGGCTCCGGGTGATACTCGTTGGTGTCGTAGGTGTAACCACGGGTGCCAACGATCTTCAGCGGCTCCAGGGTGTCGCCCTTGAGGATCACATAGTGGGGCGGCCAGTAGTCGCCGACCACCGCATACTTGTCCTCAAAGCCCTTGTACTTGGAGGTATCGATGGAGCGGGCATCCAGACCGGTACGCACTTCGGCGACCAGATTCGGCGGATCGGCCCACATATCCATCATGGTGGCCTTGCCGTCACGACCGATGGCAAACATGTAACGTCCGCTCATGGAGGTGCGCAGGATGTGGGTGGCGAAGCCCGACGGAATGGTCACGAGCACTTTCTTGGTGTCGCCATCGATGATGGCGATCTGACCCTTGTCACGCTCAACCACGCCGAAATAGTTCTGCCAGTTCTTGCCCTTCGGCGGCTCGGTGGGACGCTTGTCCACCGGGACATGAATCTTCCAGGAGTTCTTCATCTCCTTCATGCCCCACTCCGGCGGCATGGGAGCTTCGATTTGCACATACTTGGCCATCAGGGCGGTTTCGTCCTTGGTCATGAAGCCGCTCTTGCCCCATCCGGGCATACCGCCATCGGTGCCATTGAAGAGGATCTTGTCCAGGGCATCCAACGTTTTCAGACGGGTCTTGGCCGGGGTGATATCCGGGCCCGTAGCGCCCTTGCGCAGCGCGCCATGGCAGCCGGAACAACGATCAAAGTAGATCTGCTGACCCTTTTGGAACTCCTCCTTCGTCAACGTGGGCTCCGGTTGCAGGGCGGGGGCAGCCGGCGCATTCGCCATGGCCACGCCAGCGAAGCTCACGGCCATCGCGGCACCCGCGAGCACGGACCGCCACAACAAGCTCTTATTCTTCATAATCAAACTCCTTGGAACAAAAAGGGGTGGGAAAGAGGCTTTAATCAGTCGTTTCAGCTAAATCAGAATCCTATCAATTTAAAATGGATGTTAACAGGATGGTTCGCACACATTCTTGACCAAAATCAAATTGCATGCGGATTTTTTATCTACAAAAACCGCTCCTGTAAAAACTTCCCTTCCCATGCATTTCACATAAAAAAAAAGACCTGCACAGGTCCGGATTTGCCAGTTTTGCTCCGGACACAGCAAGTCTTTTTATAAAATCAAACCTAAAGCGTACAGATTCGGGACAAATTCGACGCACGACACGCATTCTAAAACAATGGAGCTGACTTTATCGTGTCGATCTTCCAAGAAGAGTTTATAAAGTTAAAGATTGGAAGCGCTGCACCCATCCTGAAAAATTGGGAGACGGCCAAATATTGGCCGTCTCCCGCTGATTTTCACCAACCTTTCAGTTGGTAGATACAACACGATCCGGAATGGCCAGCTTATTTGCAAACGCCCTTATCCTTTGGTCCGGCGCCTTCAGCCTTCTCGCACTTGTTGGAGGCACACACCTTGTCACGAACGCAGGGCTGCCCGGCCGGCAACACCGGCTTGCAGACCGGCGGCGACATAGCCAGGATGCAAACCGTTCCAGCGCCACACTCCTTGTCCGGATCGGCCGGATCGGCACCGCACTTCAAATCCTCGGCGAACGCGACTCCCGCCAGGGAAAAGGACGCCACCAACATGACCAACGCCAATTTCTTCAACATGATGAACTCCTTCAAAATGGTTGAAATTCCAAAGAATTTTGCCGTTCTCCTCCCGTCCGGGAGGATCCCCGACTTCCAGATGCGAGTGAGTTGCCCCCACATTCTGCTAAGTTATAAACTCGCTTTCAATCTGCATCAAGGGAAATTCACTTCAACCTGTCACAAATCAATTCATCTCCCACTTGACCGCCTTGTGGACAATATTATGATGACACTCGACACAGGTCTTATTGTTGGTAGCCTTGTGCGGTTCGAGTTTTGTGAACCAGTTGCCATCCGGCTTATGGCAGTTTTTGCACTTGATGGAGTTCTCCTCCACCATCTCCTTGCGCACCCGCTTGGCCAGCTCCACACGCAACTTCTCCCACTGCGGGATATCACGCAGACCGCTGGAAATCTCATGGAACGGACTCTCGCCGTAACCGCCCTTGTTGAGATAGAAAAATTTCCAGTTCAAGAACTGAAAGACCGAATGGGGATTGTGACACCCCACGCAACCCGGCTTCACCCCTTTCTCATTATCGAAATGGGGCGAGGTGCGATACTCCTCGTAAGGATAAGCGTGACACTCGGCACACCCCACGGTCATGTTGAACAACCCTGGACCCGGATGCTTGGAGGGATTGAAATCCTCCTTGGAGCGACTCAGCGTTCCGACCGGCTTGTATTCGTCGTAGTTGACGAAAATCTCATGGCAGGAGGTACACAGGCTGATGCGATTGAAACGGTGCGCGCTCCAACCCAGCCCGATCAGGACCACCAGCAGCACGCCGCCAGCCACGATGGTAACCAACTTGTTCTTGAAAAAGTTCACCCCAACCTCTCCTAGCGTGTCGGTGTCCAAAAGAAGAGTGCCAAACAAATGTGCCGGGCACCCTCTTTAAAGAATCAGGCTTGACCCATCATTTGTTTGAAAATGGCCATATGCTTGGCGTTGTCCACATGCACCGTCCCATAAACATCCCCGGCTTCCGCCAAAGTCACGGTGACCACGGTATCGTTCCATGCCTGCTCGCCATGCTGCGCCGAGACCGCCAATGGCAGGATCTCATTGGGACTGACCCCGCGATCCCGCCACCAGACGTTATCGTCGATGTCCTCATCCCTCAAATCCGGACGTGCGAAGCTCGGCACCTTGGCCTCGGGATCGGCCATGGCCACCCGACCGTAACTGGTCCGCCCCACCGAGGTCGACATACCCACCACCTTTGGATGAATGCCGTTGGTGACGAACGCCTTGGTCACCAGATAGCCCACATCCGTCGTCAGCCGCACCAGATCGCCATCAACAATCCCCAACTCCCGGGCCTGAGCCTTACTGATCCACAACGGATTGCTGTGATGGATCTCAGAGAGATATTTCAGGTTCGTGGTCATGGAGAGCACATGGTAGGCGACCTTGTAGGTGGCCAGAACGAACTGTCCCTTCTCCAGTTTCGCATGCTTCGGATTGCTTTTCAACTCCGGGACCGTCACCTCGATCTTGCCCGACGGGGTGGCAAAGCCGTTCTGCTTGTAGGTCTGATAGGCAACCGGGATCCCTTCGCCATCCTTGACGATCTTGCGATCCGCCGGATCGATTTTGCCGTGTTCAGGCCAGAACCCTTTGATTACCAATTTTTTATAATTACCCTCCAGTCCAGGGGTGACGTTGCAGGCCTGCTCGACCCACTGCTTGGCACCCCCGAAGGTCCAGAAGCTCTTCATCCCCTTCTGACCGTCCGCGTCGATCGCCTCAACGATCTTTTTGAAGGTCTCGCGCACGTCACGCGCACCACCCACCGGCTTGACCGACGGTTGGCTGATGCTTACCCAGGGCCATAGCGCCGTCGGGGTGCTCACCAGATCATGCCGCTCGACCCCCACCACATCCGGCAGGATCAGATCGGCCCACTCGGCGGTTTCGCTCATGAAAGGTGAAAAATCAACCAGAAATGGCACCAGGGTTTCGTCCTTGAGCACCTCGCGCCAAATGCTGGCCGCCGGGGCCGAATAGACCGGATTGGAAAGATGGTTGAAAAGCACCTTCACCGTGCGGCTCTTGTTGGCGATCTCAAACGGCAAGGTGTGGTTCAGACGCACCTTGCCGCCCTCTTCAACCGGCTTGGGCGCGGGTTGCGGTGCGCCGACCTGGTATTGACGCGGCAGGCAGCACCCGCCCTCGTTGTCGATATTGCCGGTGATCACTGCCAGCAACGTGCAGGCCTGCTCCGCATCGATACCATTGGCTCGACGGCTCACACCATTCATGGAGAAGACCGCAGCGGGCTTGTTCTTGGCAAACTCGATGGCGATCCGCTTGATGCTCTTCTCCGGCACACCGCTGATCTCGGCAGCCTTCTGGGTCGTATAGGGTGCCAGAGCGGACAGCAACTGCTCGGGCGTGGTATTGGTCCAGTTCTGCAAGAAATCGGTATCCGCCAGCCCTTTTTCCAGAATATGCCTGCACATTGCCAGGGCAATGAAGCCGTCCGAGCCGGGAAAAACCGGGATCCACTCATGACTGCGGCCTGCCGTATTGGACATGCGCACATCAAAGGTGACCAGCTTCAACCGGTTATTGACCAGACCGTCGGTCAACCTCTGCGCCAACGGCAGCGCGGTCTCCATGATGTTGCAGCCAAAATTGAGCACATACCGGGCATGCTCCAGATCGGGCAGCAAGAATGGTGCGCCGACCATGCGCCGCAACGCCTCCTGTTTGGCCACGCCCCCCAATCCGGCGGCACAGCTGCGGAACAACGAACGTGAGCCCAGGGTATCGAGAAAACGACCCGCAGCACTATGACGGGAATCCCCCTCGTTGACCACGATCGCATCCGGCTGGGCGAGCGCTTCGCTCACCTTGCCCGCCACCTCGGCGATGGCCGCCTCCCAGCTGATCTCCCGCCAGGCACCCGAACCGCGCGGTCCGACGCGCTTTAACGGCATGGTGATGCGATCCGGATCATACGCACTTAAAAAAGAGGCCAATCCCTTGGCGCAGAACTTCCCCCGGGTGGCGACATGATCCGGATTGCCCTCGGCCTTCTGGAGGCGACCATTCTCCGCATAGGTGAAGCCGCCATCGCAGTAGGGACAAAGCGTGCAGGTGTAATGGCTGCGCACGCGCGGATGAAAGGTGCGCAACTGATGATAATTCTTGCCACCCAGCTCCAGCTCCATGGCCTGAGCCGGTTCAGGCAACGCGGCGGAGGCGAGGAGCGTGCCACTGGCGACAAGAAACTCGCGTCTACGGATTTCAGGCATGCGATCCATCCTCGATCCATCAATAGAACGACTGGAGATACTGACCACCCATCACCCACCACACCCGCATGCCGTACACGCCGATGATGACAAGCAGAGAGGCGACCAGCGCACCCAACTTGTAATTTTTCAGTGGGCTGACAAGAATAACCAATGGAATCACAAGTCCAATGACCAATTCAAGCCACAGGTAAGGGAATCTGAAAACCTGCATCAACACCACCGTATGGCCCATCACCTCGTTCTGGTTTCCATAAGTGGTCTGCATAAAATCCAGAAACAGGAGGAAAATATCGAAAACGATACCATACATCATGAACTGCGCCATCTCGTGAACCAACGCCCAGTCAAAGCGATTCTCCGCTCTGACCAGCACGTTGCGGATGAAGACGATCACGTTCATCAAGCCGATCCCGGAGATGAAGGCACCGGTCAGAAAGAGCAAGGGTGCGAGCGCGGTATGGTTCAAGAAGCGACCGGGATTCAACTCCATCACCACGCCGGTGTACCAGTGGGTGGAGAGGGCCAGCACGATGGCGACGATGCCAAACATCTTGGCAAAGGTCTGGTTCTGTTTGATGACGAAATAGCTGTAAACGATCATCGACATGGGATACAGGCAGATGAGCATCGTACCCCAGGCCATGGGACCGGTGCTGTGCCAGTAACCGGGAATGAGCAGATAGATGAAGCGGATCGGCTTGCCGAGATCCCAGGTCAAAAGGAACGGCACCAACAACAGCATGATGATGGCCGTGACCGAAGCGGTCATGGTCAAGGGCTTGTAGCGTTTGATGCCGAACACCCAACCGAAGCTCGAAATCACGAACGAGCCGGCGCTGGCGCCCACCAGCCAGAAGTAGACCGAAATGGTCGTGCCCCAGGCGACGTGGTGAAAGGCATTGAATGTGACGACACTCTCTTCCATGGGTGGATCCTTTAGTCGAAGAGAAAGATCTTGAAGGCGTTCAAGGTCTCTTTGGCCTTATGCGGGATCGTCTTCAAGTAGCCGATCCAGTTTTTGCCGACCTCGGTCATCAGGGGTTCCCCCTCGATGATATCGGCAAAGGCATCGCCCTTGTGATTGCGCTTGAAGTCGTTGAACTCTTCGACGACCTGACGAGTCCGATTGGAGTAACTGTGCGGCTCGTCCATGATCTCCCAGTCGCTGCCGATGTAGTAGACCGTCGGGCTGGTGCCCAGTTCGGGCTTCAAAACGGTGACGGTTTCGGTGGCGATCAGGCGCGACACTTCGCTTTGCGGATCGTTCATGTCGCCGAAAATGCGCGCACCGCCCACACAGGCCTGCACACAGGAGGGGACCAACCCCTTCTTGACGCGGTGGATGCAGAAGGTGCATTTGTCCACCACCATGCGCGGCAGGTTGTTGTCGGTTCGCTTTTCCGGCAGCAGATGGCGCGCATTGTAGGGACAGGCGACCATGCAGGTGCGACAGCCGATGCAACGGTTGTAGCGTTGCAGCACGAAGCCGTCCTCATGCTTGTAGGTGGCCTGGGTCGGACAGTTGCGCACGCAGACCGGGTAGTCGCAGTGGTTGCACAACCGCGGCATGAAGATGCGCTTGGTGGTGGGATAGCTCCCCTTGTCCACCACCTTCACCCAGGTGCGCCAAACGCCGAGCGGCAGACCATATTCGGTCTTGCAGGCGATCGAACAGGACATGCAGCCGATACACTTGCGCAGGTCGATGACCATGGCATAGCGTTTCGTGCCCTGCACACCCTTGGTACCCGGAGTCTGGAGACCGTAAGAACGGGGCTGATTGAGTTGACTTTCTTGGTTTCCCATGTTGGGAATCTTTCCCGGTTGAGGTTTTCGGGCACATCTTTAGCAAATGGCAATCGGTGCTTCCGTTATGCAACAACAGCGGTCAGGAGCCTCTTCCATGGGTGTTCGGGAGACTCTGACCTGATGGTCATCACGCACTATAATGCTGTCGTTATCATGATGACTTGACCTTGATCAAGTTCATGTATTTTTTTCACACGGATAAAGAAAATATTTAAATTGACCTTGGTCAATTTTTCCCGAAAGAGAACCAAATCATGGAAAAAGCAGAGGGAATTCCGGTATGATACGATCTTTGAAAGAGCGTCGGTGAGACCTGCAGCGCGGCGGCGGGATGCGTCCAATGACGCACGCAATGAAACCAACTCATCCAAGGGAAACGAACAGCATGGAATTGGTCTACTTCACGATCATCGGTGGGGCGCTCTATCTGATCTCCGAGCGTATTTTGAATCGCATCGAGCAGGCGCGAGGATCGCTTCTGCCCTATCGGTCGGTGCTCTTCTTCGCCATCATCTTCACATTGGCAATGGCAACCTTCAACGGCATCCGCCTGCTGACCGACGCTCCGGACGAGGCCCGTCAGGAGAGCGGTCAGAATCCGCAGAAGGAAACCCGGCAACCGGAGGCATCCCAGCCGGTACCGGCAAAGTCGAATTGATTGACAAGCGATGAATCCGGCAACCGGAAGCCAACCAATCGGAGCCGGCCATGACCATACCGCAACCATTTTGAGAAGCATCATTTCCCGCAAGGCTGTGTGCAAAATGCGGGAGTCGTTTCCAAAAGCCGGAAACGACTCCCGCGAAGGCGGCGCGCGGCGCATTTTTTGCAAACAGCGCGAAACATGCTTCTTGAGAAAAGCGCGCTCAAGTCAAAGGCAAAACCCTGGGAGAGGAATCTCCCAGACCCTCTCTTTTTTTTCACCCGTCAAACCACACATTCCAAGCCGGGTGCGGTTCAATTGACGACAAACCGATCCACGCTCTCATCAAAGCCGATCTGGATCCCCTGCCCGGCGCGCCAGTTGCGCCGCTCCTCTGCCACATAATCAAACCCGTTGTCCTGGCGGATCCGGTCGCGCATGCGCACCGTCAGTTTGTGCTCCCCAGCCGGCAGTGCAAACTTGGCATAAACATAGGTGGCCATATCATTGCTGACACCCGGCGGCACGAAGGTGCGCGTGGCCAGGAACTTGTCGTCCAGCAACAGCTCGATATAAATCGGCGCGCGCTGACGCGGGCAATCCTTGGGTTTGCGCATGTTCGGGGGCAGCTTCTGCAACTCCTCCTGAGTGCGTTCATGACACTCATGCTCACGTTGCGAGGTGTGCTTGAATGCCAGTTTGACCTCAGCCTGACCGGGCTTCAAATACTCGTAGGCTGGCGAAGTGGAAAGCACGAAGATCGCGCCGAAGAAACAGGCATAGGCGATCACTTGCACCAATAAAGCGGAAAAGGATTTGGGCATCTTGGGACGCTCCTTGTCTTAAACTTCAGGCCGAGGGTTGCAGGGCACGGCGAAACGCTTCGAGCCGACGGGTCAATTCGGCGCGCTCCCCCGACGAGTTGGAGATGCGGAATTCGCTCACCCGGCTCTTCTCCACCCGTTTCAACAATTTCGGCTCACGCTCACCGGCCAGGCGCTGCTCGGTCCAGGTGTTTCCAAAGCGGTGGTAGCAATCCCCATCGCGACAGCCGGTGATGAACACCCCATCCGCGCCATTCTTCAACACATAATCGACCATCGACGGCGGCAGCATGCCGCTGCACGGCAGCTTGACCACCGCCACCCCCGATTGACCCAGCGTCGTGACATCCACCCCGTGCTCACAGCCGAACAGGATCACCCGATTCTCACCCGTCAGTGCAGACAATTTGCTCTTGACCTCTTGTCGCAACGCATCGACCGTGAACCAGGGCATTTCGATACCACTCTTCAAGGTGGCGTTGGCCATGCGGAACGGACTGGATGAGACACACGAACCGCTGCAAATGCCGCACGCGGTGCAGAGCGTCGGGTTGACCGTGGGCTCAAAATCGAACTTCTTGCCATCGGTACGACGCTGCATCGTGATCGAACCATACGGGCAGTCCTTGGCGCACTGTCCGCAACCGTGACAGTTGACCAGATCCACCTCCGCAGGCGGTTTTTCCTTCTTGGAGGGCAGCCAGGGCAACATCATCAACAACACGGTCACGCCGGTGGCAATCGACCAGGCCCAACCCGGTCCCAGAACATCCACCAGCGGATAGATGTTGAGATAGAACCAATCCAGATGCAGCACAACAGGCGCATGCCCGGCCTGCACCGGGGCATGACTGACCGCCGGCTTGATCAGTGACAAAGCCAGCAGCGTCATGAAGGCGCCAACGGCCAAGGCACGCGGCGGGTTGAAATCAATCTGGCTGATACGGCTCACATGAGTCCAGAGCAGAAACACCAAAGCGATCGGCAGTCCCAACAGGTGCAGAAAGGCCATCAGGGTGAAAAAGCGGTCGGTGATTTGGTTATCCAGGAAATTGAAGACCATGGAGCTCGGGATCATCGGAATCCAGTCCATCATCTCCGCTGTGGCCAACGCCACGTATTGGGCCAACTGATCCCACACCAGCCAGTATCCGGTGATGCCCAGCACCACCACCAGCCACAAAGTCGGCACGCCGGTAAACCACGAGAACCAACGCACCCCGCGATAGCGATCCCGGAACAACTCCCGAAACATGTGGATGAAGATGGAGATCACCGCCGCATCCGATGCGTAACGGTGCAAACTGCGCATGATGCCGGCCATCCACCACTGATCGTGGGTGATGTACTCCACCGACGGGTAGGCGCCGGCTACGTTGGTCTCGAAGAAAATGAAGATATAGATTCCAGAGATCAGGACAATCCAAAAGAAAAAGAATGTCAACGAACCCAGATGATAGAATGGATTGAGTCGATGCTGAAATCCTTTGTTGAGTATGAATTCGAGTTGCAATATTACATTGTTACCAATTCGACGTAAGGCGTCCATGCGTCAGCCCCCGGTGTACCTGTCTGAATGTTGAGACGATGTTGTGGTTTTGATGGATGATTGGTGATTTGGCGATCTCCATTCTCGTTTTGTGAAATATGGCTATCACAACCATCACCCGCCTGTCCACCTTTTTGTCCAGGTTTTTTTTTGTGCAATCCGGGAACCAATACTTGACAGAAAGGATCGGATTTAGTCACAGTATCCAGCCGCGTCCTTACCCCCCAAAATATAAGGCGCGTGACCGCTACCCTTCACGAACCCACACGCATGCAAGGTCTGGAAAAATCATGTTTCGACGGATCAAGCAGGATATCGAGGTGATTTTCCAACGCGACCCCGCCGCCACCGGGGTCTGGGAGGTGCTGCTCTGCTATCCGGGGTTGCATGCCATCCTCGGCTACCGGCTGTTTCACTGGCTCTGGTGTCGGAATTTTCGCCTGCTGGCCCGGTTTCTCTCCAATTTCACCCGTTTTCTGACCGGCATCGAGATCCATCCGGCGGCCAAAATCGGCCAGCGCTTCTTCATCGACCACGGCATGGGGGTGGTGATCGGCGAAACCACCCACATCGGCGACGATGTCACCCTCTATCACGGCGTCACTCTGGGCGGCACCAGCTGGAATGTCGGCAAGCGTCATCCCACGCTCGGCAACGGTGTGGTGGTCGGCGCAGGGGCCAAGATCCTCGGACCGATCAGCATCGGCGCCAACGCGCGGGTCGGCTCCAACGCCGTGGTGGTCTCCGACGTGCCCGCCGATACCACCGTGGTCGGCGTCCCTGGCCGACTGGTGATGCCGAAGTTCAAAACCGCAGCGGCCAACGACTCCTTCTCCTCGTATGGCCAGAACAGCGGCGCAATGGTCGATCCGGTTGGCAAGGCGGTCACCTGTCTGTTGGAGCAGGTGCGCCACCTGGACGACCGGGTCAAGCAACTTGAATACGAAAAAAAATCCTTGGAAGAGTGCAACAGGGGGGCACCATGAAACTCACCACCAAAGGCCGCTATGCGGTGACCGCCATGTTGGATCTCTGCTGTCAGGATGGCCAAGCACCAGTCGCCTTGATCGACATCTCCAAACGGCAGGACATCTCCCTCTCTTATCTGGAGCAACTGTTCGCCAAGCTCAGACGCCGCGGTCTGGTGCGCAGCGTGCGCGGTCCGGGCGGGGGTTACATGCTGGTCTCGCCCCCCTCCTCCATCAGCGTCGCGGACATCATCCGCGCGGTGGACGAGCCGATCAAGGCCACCTCCTGCGATGAGAAGGATCCCGAGGGGTGCCGCAAATCGACCCGCTGCATCACCCACCACCTGTGGGAGAGGGTCGGCACGCACATCAACAGCTATCTGGAGTCGATCCATCTGGGCACCCTGATCGAAGAGATTCGTTCCGGCGCCATGGGCGCGACCAGCGGATACGGATCGCTCGCATGATCTATCTGGATCACAACGCCACCTCGCCAGCCCGTCCGGGCGTGGCCGAGGCTGTGACCGCCGCGATGACGGCCATGCACGGCAATCCATCGTCGGTGCACGCAGCGGGACGTCGCGCCCGCCAACTGCTCGATGAGGCACGCCGTGCCGTCGCCCGCCTGGTGGCGGTACATGAAAGCCGCGTGATCTTCACCAGCGGGGGAACCGAATCCAATCATCTGGCCATTCTCGGCGTGGCCGAGGCAGCTGGCTGCATGGGATCCATCCTCACCAGCGCCGTCGAGCACCCCTCGGTTCTCATGCCGCTGGAACGTCTGGAATCACGCGGCATGCGGGTGATCCGGCTGCCGGTCGATACGCACGGTCGGGTCGATCCGGCAACGCTGGAGAGGGCGATCAACCCGGATACCCGGTTGGTCTCGATCATGGCGGCCAACAACGAAACCGGCGTGCTGCAACCGATCGAGCAGATTGCCCGGCTCTGCCGGGCGGCCAAGATCCCCTTCCACTGTGATGCCACCCAGTGGTTCGGCAAACGGCCTTTGGCCATTGACGAGATCGGTGTTGATCTGGTCACCCTGTCGGCCCACAAGCCGGGTGGACCCAAGGGGTGCGGGGCGCTGATCGTCCATCCGGCGCTCTCAATCGTTCCACAGCTGAGCGGAGGCGGCCAGGAGCGCGGTCGCCGCGCCGGGACGGAGAATCTGCCCGGCATCGCCGGTTTCGCGGCCCTGGCGGATGCACTGGCCGGACGGATCGAGGAGGAGGCGCAGCGCATCACCGCGCTGCGCGAAAAGCTGGAAGATCAACTGTTGAAAAGCGTCCCGGATGCGCTCATCCTGGGAGCCGGGGCGGAACGTCTGCCCAACACCTCCGCCGTCGCCCTTCCCGGAATCGACGGCGAAACCCTGGTGATGACCCTCGATTTGGCCGGATTTGCCATCAGCAGTGGTGCGGCCTGCTCGTCGGGCAAGAACACCCCCTCCCATGTGCCGCTGGCCATGGGTTTGAGTCCCGAATCGACCCGCAGCGTCGTGCGTGTCAGCCTCGGCTGGAGCACGACCGAAGCGATGGTGGATTCGTTCGTTCCAGCTTTTCAGCGGTCCGCAGACCGCCTGCGCCAAGGGAGTGCATTCGCATGAAACGCCCAATCTACATGGATTATCAGGCCACCACCCCGGTCGATCCCCGGGTGCTCACGGCCATGCTGCCCTGGTTTACCGAAAAGTTCGGCAATCCAGCCTCGCGCTCCCACGCCTATGGCTGGGAGGCCGACGAAGCGGTCACCAACGCCCGCAAGCAGGTGGCAGCCATCATCGGCGCCGATCCGCGCGAAATTGTCTTCACCTCCGGTGCCACCGAATCGGACAATTTGGCCATCTGGGGTGTGGCGCAGTTCTACCGCGACAAGGGGAAGCACATCATCACCCCCACGACCGAACACAAAGCGGTGCTCGACACCTGTCGCCATCTGGAGGCCGACGGCTTCGAGGTCACCTATCTGCCGGTCGGCCCCAACGGGTTGATCGATTTGGCCCAGCTTGAGGCGGCCATCACCCCCCAGACCATACTGATCTCGGTCATGGCGGTCAACAACGAGGTAGGGGTGATCCAACCGATCGAGGCGATCGGACGTCTTTGTCGGCAGAAGAAAATCTTCTTCCACTGCGACGCAGCCCAGGGGGTCGGCAAAATACCGATTGATGTCAACGCCATGAACATCGACATGCTGTCGATCTCAGCGCACAAGATCTACGGTCCCAAAGGGATCGGAGCTTTGTACGTACGCCGTCAACCGCGCGTACGCATCAAGCCGTTCATGCACGGCGGCGGCCACGAGCGCGGCATGCGCTCCGGCACTCTGCCCACCCCGCTTCTGGTCGGTTTGGGTGAGGCATGCCGCATCGCAAACGAGGAGATGAGCCGCGAAAACACCCGACTTCTGGTTCTGCGCGAACGGCTGAAAGAGGGCATCATGGGTCAGATGACCCACGTCTTTCTGAACGGTGATCCGGTGCAGCGGGTGGCCGGAAATTTGAACATCTCATTTTCCTACGTGGAGGGGGAGTCGTTGATGATGGCCATCAAGGATGTGGCGGTCTCCTCGGGTTCGGCCTGCACCTCGGCATCGCTGGAGCCCTCCTACGTGCTGCGCGCCATGGGTGTTGACGAAGAGTTGGCCCACACCTCGATCCGCTTCGGACTGGGCCGTTTCACCACCGCCGAGGAGGTGGAACATGTGATCGGCATCGTGGTGGGTGCCGTGAACAAACTGCGCGAAATGTCCCCGTTGTGGGAGATGGTCCAGGATGGCGTGGATCTGAGCACCATGAAATGGGCCGCGCATTGAATCGATACAAACCGTCTGCAATACCCTGAAAGACGATTGGAGAGACCAAAATGGCATACAACGAAAAAGTGCTCGATCATTATGAGAATCCGCGCAACGTCGGCAGCCTGGACAAAGGCGATGCCCAGGTGGGTACCGGCATGGTGGGAGCGCCAGCCTGTGGCGATGTGATGAAGCTGCAAATTCGCGTCAACGAGGATGGGGTCATCAACGATGCCAAATTCAAGACCTTCGGCTGCGGATCGGCCATTGCTGCCTCCTCGCTGGTGACCGAATGGGTCAAAGGCAAGACCATCGATGAGGCGTTGGCGATCAAGAACAAGGATATCGCCGACGAACTGGCACTGCCGCCGGTCAAGATCCACTGTTCGGTACTGGCCGAAGATGCAATCAAATCCGCCGTGGCCGACTATCGCAGCAAACAGAAAGGAGCCTGATCCCATGACGACCGCGACACAACCCGGAATTTCGTTGACCGAACGGGCCGCGCGTCAGGCCAAGAGCATGCTGGCCAAACGCGGCACGCCGGATGCGGCCATCCGCATCGGCACCTCCACGGCGGGGTGTTCAGGTTTTTCCTACAAACTGGAGTACGCCGATCAGGTGGGCGAAAACGATCAGATGTACGAATCCTTTGGCGTCAAGGTGGTGATCGACGGCAAATCCGCCGTAGTTCTGGATGGCACGCTGGTCGATTTTGAATCCACGCCGTTCAAGTCGGGCTTCAAATTCAGCAATCCGAAGGAGAAGGAGCGCTGCGGCTGCGGCGAATCCTTCAAGGTTTGATGATCGCCACCCCACCCATCGTCTGCTGGTCCTGCCGGGGTCCAACCCCGGCAGGGCTCTTTTGCCAGACCTGTCAAATCATTTTGCCGCCGGTCTCTGGTGAGAATTTCTTTCGGCTGTTTGCCATCATGCCGACCTTCAAGCCGGATCTGACCGCACTCGAGCAGCGCTACCGGGCCTTGCAAAAGCAGTTGCACCCGGACTTCTTCGCCAATCGGAGCGGCACGGAGCGGCGTCTGTCGCTGGAGTGGACCACCCGGATCAACGAGGCGTGGCAGATGTTGTCCGATCCGGTGGCTCGCGCCGGTTACCTGTTGAATCTGGCGGGATGGAAAGCGGATCGTCCGAGCGTGGATCCAGAGTTTTTGGCAGAGGTGATGGAATTACGCGAGGCTTTAGAGTCGGTCGATCCGCGTGCCGGGGATGCCGTGGCGCGTCTGGCGGAGTTGAAAAAGGCTGCCAGAGAGCGCATTGCGGCAGAGGTTGCGCAGGTGACCGATTTGTTTGCCGGCAATGGTGCCTCTTCATTGACCGAGATCGCCCGATTGGTGGATCGGATGCGGTATCATCGTCGTTATCTGGAGGAGTTGGATCGTTTGGAGGATCGGGCGTTCGATCCGTGAGTCCAATCGCACCCAGCTTGAAATGTGTTTTTTAATTAAACCGCACCTGTTTTGGGATGCGTGATGGGGACGGTTAAAAAAAGGGTCCAGGAATCTTCACTTCCCAAGACCCGTCATTACACATCACCATCATTCATACATCCACTTGCCAAGAAGCCACGCGCATGGACGTTCTGCTGGATATCATGGAGCCGGGTCAATCCCTGCTCCCACACGAAACCGGCCCACAAAGCCACAGACGGGTGGTTGGCATCGACCTTGGCACCACCTTCTCGCTGGTCGCTGCCATCGGCACCGATGGCCGACCACTGTGCATCCCGGACGATGACGGCATCTGCGCCATCCCCTCGGTAGTCCACTACGGCGCCAAGAATACCATTCTGGTCGGCTGGCCGGCCCGCGAACGGATGATCAGCCACCCGGAAACGACCATCGCCTCGGTCAAACGCTACATGGGACGCGGCGTGGAGGAGATTCGCAACCGAACAGGCAAACCGCCCCACGAACTGGAGGCCGGCGAAGGGGGCATGGTGCGCATTCTGGCAGGCACGGTGAAGGTCTCACCGGTCGAAGTCTCTGCCGAGATCCTCAAACAACTGAAAACTCGTGCCGAAGAGGCCCTGGGGGGCAAACTGCAAGGTGCGGTGATCACGGTGCCGGCCTATTTCGACGATGCACAACGCCAGGCCACCAAGGATGCCGCGCGCGTCGCCGGCCTGGAGGTGCTGCGCCTGTTGAACGAACCCACCGCTGCCGCGCTCGCGTATGGGCTCGACAAGGGACACGAAGGGCTCTACGCCATCTACGATCTGGGCGGCGGAACCTTCGATGTCTCGTTGCTCAAATTGGAAAAGGGGCTGTTTCAGGTGATGTCCACCGGCGGTGATTCGGCGTTGGGTGGCGATGATATGGATCAGTGGATCGTCGAACGGATGCTCGATCAATTGGGGGTGACGCAGCCGGATCCCACCCTGATTCAAAGCTGTCGCAAACTGGCGCGCGAGATCAAGGAGCGGCTGTCGAGCGAGGAGTCGGTTGCCTATGAACTGCCGGCGAGCGGATCAACGTCTCAGACGGGTGCGTTGACACGCACGGAATTTGAAGCCGGCATTCGCGATCTGGTGTGGCGCACGATTCCGATCTGTCGGCGGGTATTGAAGGATGCGGGTGTGGAGCCTGAGTCCCTGCAAGGGGTGGTACTGGTGGGTGGATCAACACGCGTACCCCTGGTGCGCCGCATGGTGGCGGACCATTTCGCCCGCGAGCCGCTGGTGGATCTGGATCCGGATCAGGTGGTGGCGTTGGGTGCAGCCCATCAGGCCGAAGTGTTGGCGGGCAACGAGCCGGCGGAGATGCTGCTGTTGGATGTCACGCCGCTATCATTGGGCATCGAGACCATGGGCGATCTGGTGGAAAAGATCGTGCCGCGCAACACCCCGATCCCCACGGCGCGCGCCCAGGAGTTCACCACCTTCAAAGACGGACAGACCGCCATGGCGGTCCATGTGGTGCAGGGCGAACGCGAACTGGCCAGTCAGTGCCGTTCGCTGGCCCGTTTTGAACTGCGCGGCATCCCGCCGATGACAGCGGGCGCGGCGCGAATCCGGGTGACCTATCAGGTGGATGCGGACGGGTTGTTGACCGTCTCGGCGCGCGAGGAGACCACCGGGGTGGAGCAGTCGATTTCGGTCAAGCCCTCCTATGGGTTAACGGACGACGAGATTGCCAGCATGTTGTTGGAGGCGATGCAGCACGGGGCCGAGGATATGCAGGCCCGGTTGCTCAATGAGGCGCGGGTGGAGGCCAATCGCGTACTGGCCGCAGCAGAGGCGGCACTGCGCGCGGATGGCGATCTGCTGAATTCGACGGAGACGCAACAGGTCAAAACCGCGATGCTGGCGCTCTGGGAGGCGACACAACGGGATGCGGCGGATGCGATCAACGAATGCGTTGGGCAGATGGATCTCCAGACCCGCTTTTTTGCCCAACGGCGCATGGACCGGAGCTTACAGAAGGCGATGACCGGTCGCAAGGTGGATGATTTTGGATAAACAAGGAGGATTTCAATGATCCGCGTAACATTTCTGCCAGAGAACCGCACCGTGGAGGCCGAAGCTGGTGACACGTTGCTGGAGGTGGCGCACGAACATGATATTGCGTTGGAAGGGGCGTGTGAAGGGGCGCTGGCCTGTTCGACCTGCCATGTGATCGTGGCGCCGGAGTGGGTGGATCGACTCGATCCAGCGGATGAGCGCGAGGAGGATATGCTGGACAAGGCATTCGGTCTGACCTCGACCAGTCGTCTGGGGTGTCAGATCGTGCTGGATGATACGTTGGACGGTCTGGTGGTGACCATTCCGCCCTATTCGGTGAACATCAGCGTGGACAAGAAAGGAGCCCGCATATGAAGTGGACCGATATCCATGAGATCGCCGTGGGTTTGGCCGATTCCCTGCCCGATCAGGATCCGATGACCGTGCGTTTCACGGATCTGATGGAGAGCGTGATGAATCTTCCCGGTTTTGACGACAGCCCGCAACGCTGCAACGAAAAAATTCTGGAAGCCATCCAGATGGCCTGGATGGATGAGATGTAATTTGGAATCGTAAGCAATTCAATCCCCTGGAATGACGGTTCAAGAAAAAATCACATGCATACACAAACAGGGTTCACTTGAGCGGAGAATTCTGCTAAGCTATCTGTTTATCATATCCGCTTAAGAGTGACGAAAGCACCTTTCAAACGTTAGCTCAGTTGGTAGAGCAGCAGACTTTTAATCTGCGGGTCACAGGTTCGACTCCTGTACGGCTCACCATTAAAATCAAACATTTAGAGCCACCCGCAAGGTGGCTCTTTTTGTTTCAGCACCCACATAGTACCCACCAGAAAGCAAATCCACCCTACGACAGGGTGACAGCAGCGTTCATGCGTCACGGGTGCGCATACCCAGAAACGTCAAAACGGATGAGCCGTGCGCCGTAGCCAACCCGCGACACAATCAAAAGAATCAGCCTTCAGCTTGCCCCTCGATGCACCTGCAAGGGGATGCCCGTTGCGGCCTCTGGAACGCTTCTGGTGCGCTCCACGACGCAGATTCAACAATCCCTCTCCACACACACCAGCCCGTGACAAGGTGTCTGGCATCATCCCACGTTGATGGCAACCGAGAAGCGGCGAGTATGAATGCCCGTTGCGGCCTTTGTGTGCGCGTCTGGCGGGTTCCGCAACACGAACCGACATTCCCCCTTTCCAATGCACGCCCCCCGCGATACTGTGTCTGGCATCGTCAATCTTCCTGTTGATGCATCCCGAAGCGGTTACAGTGGAGTGGACGCATGACCATTACAAAGTCCCCGTGTCGCCAGGTGTCCAGGGAGGGTGAACACGCTTTTCAATTTTCTCGCTCTTGGCTGGCGACATGGCGACAAGCATTCATCCCCACCCTTGAGCGATAGAACCGGATCCACGAACGCCTCGGCTTGCCGGTGCCCTTCCAGGCCGGCATGATCCCCACCGTAACGGATCTCCCGTTATGGCCTTTGTGCGCACGTCTGATACGATCCACGGCACGGCCTCAACCAGTGCGCACCACCCGCCGACACAGGAGGAACCGGCATGAACGCCCGTTGCGGCCTCTGTGCGTTCGTCTGTTGCGCTCCACGACAATGGCTGCACCCCCCTTTCCCGTCCAATGCGTACCGGCACACAGCACGCCTTGCATGAGCTTGCAAGAAGGGTCAGCGACCAGAGGTTATGGCGTTTGAAATCAAGGAGCATCATTTTGAAATCAGAACGAAAATCGAAATTCGGAAAGAGCAAAAAGCAAACTGCCCGGCGTCGATAGTTCGGGTTTAGTCGATATATCGATGCCCCTGTAGGGGATGCACCGTGCTTCAAACGGGCGGTGCATTCGTAGATCGTCCTGCTGTTCCTGCCTTGACCGTCTGAAAATTGCCGAATCTTGTTGCAGACATCAAACGTTCCGCATAGCGCGGCATAGCCGCAACCAAACGGAAAAGCAGGCGTTCCGCCTTTTGATTCGGTATGTTGGAGTTGACAGACTCAACAACGAAGCCAAAAGGGGAACGCCATGCAAACATT
>JAMOBI010000018.1:0-32126 GCA_039908105.1 Magnetococcus sp. YQC-9 | reverse complement strand
CGAAAAATGCGCCGCGCGCGGCCTTCGTGAGCGTCGTTTCCGCTTTTTGGAAACGACGCTCACATCTTGCACGCAGCCTTGCAAAAAACTACGCATCCCAAAGCAGGTGCGGTTTAGATTTTGATTTTGTTTTTTAGCGCGCTCTTCTCAAAAAGCATTTTTTGCGGTTTGTGCGAAAAATGCGCCGCGTGCGGCCTTCGCGAGCTTCGTTTCCGCCTTTTGGAAACGAAGCTCGCATCTTGCACACGGCCTTTTTAGAAAACCACGCATTCCAAAACAGGTGCGGTTGAACCGTTACCAGGAGAGAGTGAATCGTCAACCAGGATGGCCATGGAAATTCTCACCGATTCTCACGCCCTGAAACGCTGGATCCATGCGCGACGCGCCTCGGGTGGCGGGATCGGCTTCGTACCCACGATGGGTGCGCTGCACGCGGGACACATCTCCCTGATCCATGCCGCACGCCAACAGTGCGCCCATGTGGTGACCTCGATCTTCGTCAATCCCGCGCAGTTCGGACCCAATGAGGATTTCGCCCGCTATCCGCGCACTCTGGAGGCCGATCAGGCGATGCTGACCGAGGCCGGATGCGCAGCCCTGTACCTGCCCGAGGTCGGCGAGATCTATCCCGAAGGGTTCCAGACGCGCATGCAGTTGCCGGAGATCTCCGCAGATCTGTGCGGTGCGGTGCGTCCCGGCCACTTCGACGGCGTGGCCCTGGTGGTGACGATATTGTTCAATCGGGTGCAACCGGATGTGGCGTTTTTTGGTCTGAAGGATTATCAGCAACTCCTTTTGATCGAGCGGCTGGTGACCGATTTGGCCATTCCGATCCGGGTGGTGGGTGTGCCGACGGTACGCGAGGCCGATGGTTTGGCGATGTCGAGTCGCAATCGTTATTTGAATTTCGTGGAAAGACAGCGTGCCGGAGCGCTGTTTCAAGCGTTGCTGGCCGCACGCACGGCCCGACGCGCGGGGGAGAGGAGTCCGGAAACATTGGAGGGGGTCGCCAGAGAGGTACTGCACGCGTCGGGTATCGAGCGCGTGGAGTATGTGGCGCTGCGAGCGGCACGAACCTTGCGCAGGGTCGAGACGGTCACGGATGGTGAGGATCCGGTGATGCTTCTGGCCGTGCGGTTGGGAACTGCCCGCTTGATCGACAACATGGTGTTGTCGCGCGAGGATGGCGCGTTGGGAACCATTCGGAACGGATGAGAGGGTTGGGGGATGGAGATCACGCTTCTCAAATGCAAGTTGCATCGGGTCACGGTCACCCAGACGCATGTCGATTACGAGGGATCGTGTGCCATTGACGAGAATTTAATGGAGAGCGCCGGGTTACGGGAGTTCGAGCAGATTCATCTGTGGAATGTCACCAACGGTGAGCGATTGACCACTTATGCGATTCGTGCCGCGCGTGGCAGTGGGACGATTTCGGTCAACGGATCGGCAGCGCACAAGGCCAACAACGGCGATATCATGATCATTGCCGCGTTTACCACCATGACGCCCGAGGAGGCGGAGCAGTTCGCACCGACTTTGGTGTATGTGGATGGGGAGAATCGGGTGGCTCGGGTGAGTCGCACGCTGCCAACACAGGAGTAGTCGGCAGCGGGCGTGAATGAACGATGGAATCTCTGGAGGGGGCCGGGGTGGGTTTGTTTACCTTCTTTATATTGTCCGACAGGCAACCGGAGCGCTCACAAGAGTTCGTTTAAAGCAGCGCACGCGAAAGACGGGTGGAGAGGGGGCTGCCAGTTGCAGAGGCTGTCTGTGGACAGCAGCAGAGAACGTGCGCAAGACAGGTATAAAATGTGGAGCTTTGTTTCGAACCTCAGCCGGGGGGCGGTCATCTGCAGCCGGTCCCCCGCAGATGGCCGCACATCACTTATTGCGTTCGATTTTGATCCGGAGGCGGGATGGTTCGCAATCTCCCATTCAAGCATAAGATCGAGCTGTTCATCCTGCTGATCTTGGCAGCCTTCGCGGTGATCGTCCTGCAGTCCGTTTCCCATTATCATACCAATCAGTCCACCTGGAAGCAGGATCATCTGACCCGCCAGATCAGCGATCTGATCAACAAAATCGAAAACGACATCGATCACAGCCACCACGAGGTGGAGTATTTCCTGCGCACCAGGGATCCGATCGTTGCGAGTCGGATCGAGGCCAATCTGCGAGGTGTCCCGCCGCGTCTGGCGGAGTTGGAGACCTTGATGGAGATTCCGGAAGACAACAGCCGGGAGCGGCTCCGCCAGCAGGTGGAGATTCAATTGGAGCGGTTTGGGGAGATCCGGGAACGGTTGATCGAAATCGGTCTGAACGAGCACTCCGGTGAGTACGGGCGGATCCGTGAGGAGATTCATGAAGTCGAGGAGATGTTGACCCGACATCGCGAATTCGAGCTGCTCGCCTCGATGTTGCAGCTGCGGCGTCATGAAAAGGATTTCATCGAGCGCAAGCAGCTGGTCTATCTGGAACGGTTCCAGTCCGAGATGGTGCGCTTTTTCAATCTGGTCAATGAAGCCGGCAACTCCCTGGAACGGGCCGAGCGGGCGCAATTGCGCGTGCTGATGGTCAGTTATTCGCAAGGATTCTATGCGATCGTCAGCGAGTTTTTGGCGCTCAATCAACAGATCGAACAGTTTCGCGCCGGCGTGATCGAGACCGAGGCGGTGTTGGAAGCGCACCGGGATTCGTTGAAGGTGATCTACAAGAGTCATGATCTGCAGCAGAGCGAGCTGTTGTTCGATCAATTCGTGCGTTCCCAGGCTACGGTATTCCTGGTGCTCTTGGTGATCGGTCTGTTGATGGTGCGTCTACTCATCGATCTGGTGCGCGCGGTGAACGTCTTGAGTGACACCGCGCAACGGGTGGCGGAAGGCGATAACCAGGAGATTGTGGTCGAGCGGCGCGACGAGATCGGGATTCTGGCGCAGTCGCTCAAGACCATGCAGGAGCGGTTGAGCGTCCGCAATCGCGATCTGGAGCTTACGGTCGAGGAGTTGAAGAGGAGCGAGCTGGAAAATCGTCGGGCATTGGATCTGCGCACGGCGATGGCGACAATTTTGCAATTGTCGCTCAAGCCTTTGACTTTAGAAGAGATTCTCGATCAGGCGCTGCGGGTGGTGCTGGCGGTGCCCTGGCTTGAAGTGGAGCAGCGCGGCGCGATTTTCTTGTACAACCCGGCGACCGGGTTGTTGGATCTGACGGTCCATTATGAACTCTCCGCCCAGTTGTTGACCCGTTGCGGATCGATCCCGTTGGGGCACTGTTTGTGCGGACAAGCTGCGCGCGATCGCGTCGTGGTGATGAGTGATGCCCTCGATGAGCGTCACGAGGTGCGTTTCGAGGGGATGCGCGAGCATGGCCACTACTGCCTGCCGATTCTCGCGGATCAGGAGTTGATGGGTGTCATGAACGTTTACCTCTCCTGCGGTCATGCATTCCGGGATGAAGAGGTGTCGTTTTTGAAAAGCATCGCCAATACCCTCTCCGGGGTGATCGCCCGCCATCGCGCGGAGGAGAACCTGACCCATCTTTTGGCCACGCTCGATGCCAGGGTGGTGGAGCGGACCAGTGAACTGCATGAGAAGATCGAGGAGCTGGAAAATACCCGCAATGAGCTGATTGCCAGTGAAAAGCTCGCCTCGCTCGGGCGTCTGGTGGCCGGCATCGCCCATGAGGTGAATACGCCGATCGGTGTGGCCTACGCCGGGGCTACGCAACTTCTGGATGAAAGCCGTGCTCTGACCGCCCTCTTGGCACGCGATGAGGTGGAGATCGACACGCTTCTGGCCGGCATCGACACCATTGCCGAGGCAGCGGGTCTGGTGGCGCGCAACCTGTTGCGTGCTGCGGAGTTGGTGCAGAGCTTCAAGCGCGCCTCGATCGACCACTCCTCCGAGGCGTTGCGCGATTATGTGGTCGACGAGGTGGTCGGCGATGTGTTGATGAGTCTGCGCAACGCCTTCAAGAAAACGCGCATCGAGATCGCGGTCGAATGCCCGCAGGAGCTCTGCGTGGTCGGCATTCCCGGCTACTTGAATCAGATCCTGACCAATTTGATGATGAACAGCTTGACGCACGGCTTTGAAGGGGGCGAGCGTGCCGGACACATCGGGATTGACCTCAAGATACAGGATGGTCAGTTGCGGTTGAACTATCGCGATGATGGTGCTTCACCACCAACCGTTCGGCAGGCGGCAGTGGGCTGGGGATGTACATCTGTTATAATCTCATCACCACCAAGTTGCGCGGCACGCTCTCTTTGCTGAGCGAGCCCGGCTGGGGGGTGCAGTTGACGGCATCCTGGCCGGTGGAGACGAAGAAGCAATATTGTCGATAAAAAAATGAAATTGACATCATAACGGAAAATTGTTATCAATGTGACACATTGTGACAATTCGCCTCCGGAGCCGCGCCATGTCCACCGAAAAGAGAGTGTTGCAGCTGTCGGTCAAGGCATCCTCCCCCGCAGCGCCGGAAAACGGTGGGGTGCCACCCTGGCCGGTGCTGGTGGTGGATGACGATCCGGACGTGATCGCGATCACCCGATTGAATTTGCGACAGTTCACGTTCGCGGGGCGGTCTTTGAAGTTGGTATCGGCAGCCTCGGGCAAGGAGGCGCGTGCGCTGCTGGAGGCGACACCGGGTGGCTTCGCCCTGGCGCTCATCGACGTGGTGATGGAGAGCGATGATGCCGGTTTGCAGCTGGTGCGTCACATCCGCGAGACACTGCGCGACCGCAAGATCCGGCTGATCATCCGCACCGGCCAGCCGGGACTGGCCCCGGAACGTTATGTGATCGATCACTTTGACATCGACGATTACAAGGAAAAAAGCGAACTCTCTGCGCAAAAGCTCTACACCACGGTGCGGGCAGCGTTGAAATCCTATCGCGATCTGACCACCATCGACATGGCCCGTCAGGGGTTGGAGACAATCCTGGATGCGGCCCCGCGTATGTACCTGCACCCGTTGGACTCCTTCGAGGCGTTCTACTCCGGGGTGTTCACCCAGATTCTGGGATTGTGCCATCTGGGGGCGCACAGTTCGGTGCGCATTGCCAACGGTTTTCTCGCACTGTTCAACAAGGATGAGGTCACCATCAAGGCGGCGGTCGGTGAAGTGCACATGGTGCACGACGGGCCGTCGGTCGAGGAGAATTTTCAACCGACTGAGACGCTGATCCCCTTGCGGATCCGCGATGAGACGGTCGGCATGCTTTATCTGGAGCATGGCCAGCCGTTGGACCCCTTGGCCGTGCATCTGCTGCGCATCTTCACCGGGCAGGTGTGCGTGGCGTTGCAGTCGTTGCGCATGCAGATGGAGCTCAAAGAGGCCCACCATTCAGCGATCCAGATGCTGTCGGAAGCCGCCGAGGCCAAGGATACCAACACCGGCGAGCACATCGGGCGCATCGTCAATCTCACCCGGCGCCTCTCCCTGGCCCTGGGTCTCTCCCCGGAGCTGGCCGAGCAGTATGCCCACGCCAGTCAACTGCATGATATCGGCAAGATCGGCATCCCGGATCAGATCCTCAACAAGCCCGGTCCCCTGGATCGCGATGAGTTCTCGCGCATCACCACCCACGCAGCCATTGGTGGTATGATCATCAAGGATGAAAAAAATTTCGGCATTGCGCGCGAAATCGCCCTCTACCACCACGAGAAGTGGGATGGCAGCGGCTATCCGGAAGGGCTCAAGGGTGAGGCGATTCCCTTGCCCGCCCGCATCGTCTCGGTGGTCGATGTTTTCGATGCCCTGACCCACTGCCGTCCCTACAAGGGGCCGTGGAGCATCGAGGAGGCGATGGCCGAGATCCGGCGTCTGAGCGGGACAAACTTTGATCCGCGTGTGGTGGCGGCCTTTGAGCAGCTCTACGCCACGGAAGGGTTCGCCGATCTCTCCCAATAGTCGTGCAGGGCCTGGATCAGGCACTCGCCATCCGGAGTGGCGGGGATGATGTCGACGGAAACACCCAGCCGGGTGAGGGTCGCTGCGGTCAGCGGGCTCAAAGCCGCGATCCGGCAGGATTTTGGCAATTTTGTCTGTTCTGGGAGCAACCCGAAAAAGATCTCCGCCCCGCGCGGACTGAAAAAAAGAACGGCATCCAGCTCTGTCAACCGTTCCAGCACCTCTTCGGGCAGAGATTTCACCGCCACGCTGCGATAGACCGCGACGGTATCGACCGCGATGCCGGCCCCGGTCAACACCCGGATCAACTCCTCGCGTCCCTCCTCGGCGCGCAAAAAAAGCACCCGTCGCGCCTCCGGCATCCAGTGCAGCAGACTCTCCCCGAGTTTCCCCCCCCCCTCGGCCTTTTCCGGCACCCGCACCTCCCAGCCGCACGCGCGCAGTTCGCGTGCGCTCTTCTCACCCACGGCCAAGAGCGGTGGCGGGGTGAGTCCGTGTGGCAGCGCTGCCACGAGAGCCCGGGCACCGTTGGCACTGGTGACGAGCAGGGCGTCGTAGTCAGAGGGGTTGAGCAGGGCGTTTTGCAGCGGTGCCGGATCCTCGATGGGTTGGATGGCGGTCAGCGGTGCGAGCAGGGGCCGGCCCTGATGGCAGGCGATCTGGCGGGCGGTTTCCGAGCCGCCTGGTTCGGGACGGGTGATGAGAATCAGTCGATTGCCGAGGTTCATGGTCTTTAACATCCCGTGCCAGGGGGAAATTGAATACGCCGAATGCGGGATATACATGCATTGGATCCGAATTTGCCGTATGATACGATCGCCTGGATGAAGTTTGCATAGCAAGGAGATATTATTTCAGATGAATGTGGCCTGCCCATGAGGAAATTCAGTCTGGATCGGCTGTTCCCGCCGGAGCGGTTGCGCGCCGTTCTGCCCTATGCCTTGTGGATGATGGCGGTGATCGCGGCCTTGGCGTGGGATCTGGGCGTCATCGGTCGGATCAACGACGCGGGGTGGGCGCAGCTGGCTGCTGAGTCGCACGCCCGGACCAGTCCGATCGATAGCGAGACACTGCGCACCGAATCCTGGGTGATGCATCTGTTTTTTCTCCTGCTGGGTCTGGGGGTGCTGCATTTTTATCAAGGAGCGCGCCAAAAGCGTGAACAAGAGGAGCAAGAACGGGAGGGAGCCTGGCAGACGGAGCGGGATGCCCTCAAAGCCAACAGCCGCAAGCAGTATACCCTGCTCAAACAGATGCTGGATCAATCCAGCCGCCTGACCCGTCAGAACGAATACCTTGAGCAGCAGGGGCAGGTGCGCGCGGTGATCAACCGGTTGTTGTTCGATTCGCTCGAACCGCTGTCGCTTCAGGAGCATCTGGATCAGGCGGTGTTGCTGATCACCTCGATCCCCTGGCTGGACCGCCCGATCCAGGCGGGCGCGATTTTCTTGTGGGACGAGGAGCGGCGAGAGCTGCATCTGGCCGCGCAGCGCGGACTCCCCGAACCGCTCAAGGAGCGCTGCGCCCGCGTGGCCGAAGGGTATTGTCTGTGCGGTCGCGCGGCCAGAACGCGTCAGTCGGTACACGCCCCGCAACTCGACTCCCGGCACGAGATCACCTATTACGGCATCACCGATCACGCGGATCACTGTCTGCCGATCATCGGTGGGGAGCGGCTGATTGGGGTGTTGAATCTCAAGATCGAGGCGGGGTACGTCTTCACCGAGGAGAACAAGAACCTCTTGAAACCGGTGGTCAACACCCTGGCCGGGTTGATCATCCGCTGTCAGCAGGAGGAGGAGCTGAGCAAGGCCAAAAAGAGTGCCGAGCAGGCCACCCAGGCCAAGAGCGCGTTTCTGGCCAACATGAGCCACGAGATCCGCACGCCGATGAATGCGATCATCGGTTTGAGCTATTTGTGCCTGCAGACCGATCTGACCGACAAGCAGCAGGATTATCTCTTCAAGGTGCACAGTGCCGCCAATTCGCTGTTGCGGTTGATCAACGACATTCTGGACTTCTCCAAGATCGAGGCGGGCCGCGTTGATATGGAGTCGGTGGAGTTCGAGCTGGAGGAGGTGATCGAGGATGTGCTGGCGGTGATCGGGATCAAAGCCATGGAGCACGATCTGGAACTGCTGCTCGATGCCGATCACGCCGCACCGGCCTATCTGGTGGGCGATCCGTTCCGCCTGGGGCAGGTGTTGACCAATCTGGCCAACAACGCGGTCAAGTTTACCGAACGGGGCCGGGTGGTGCTGGCCACGCGGATGGTTGCCGAGGGCCCGGATGATTGGCTGCTGCGCTTTGAGGTGCGCGATACCGGGATCGGCATGACGGGCGAGCAGATGGCCAAACTGTTTCAGGAGTTCACCCAGGCGGACAGCTCGACCACGCGCAAGCACGGCGGCACGGGATTGGGATTGGCGATCTCCAAGCGTCTGGTGGAGATGATGGGGGGTGCGATCGGGGTGGAGAGCACACCCGGTCAAGGGAGCTGCTTTGCGTTTACCGCCCGGTTCAAACGGGCCAGCCGCGAGCGTGTTGATTATCGTATCTCAATGGGTGATCTGATGGGTCGGAAGGTGCTGGTGCTGGAGGAGGGGGAGCCGGCGCGCGCCATTCTGGCGGCTGCCTTGGAATCACTCGGTTTCAGGGTGACCGGAGCGGATGACCGGGCCATGGCCATGCAGGCGTTGCGCATCCCCCTGGAGTCGGGGGGAGAGCCGTTTGCGCTGGTGCTGGTGGGTCGGAGCCACTTTGGGGCGGATGGAATGGAGCTGGCGCGGGCGATCAAGATGGAATTTTCGCTCGAACCCCCGGTGGTGATCCTGGTGGCCGAACAGGGCTACGAGATGATCGCCCCGCAGACCGGTGAGCCGGGCATGCCGGATGGGCTGCTGGTGAAACCGGTGTCGCGCGGCGGGTTGTTCGAGACGGTGATGCGGGCCTTCGGGCGTTCGACGGAGAAGTCCCGTCAGCGGCAGCGTTTGGGGGATTCCGCCGTGGTGCAGCAGATTGCCGGTGCGCATCTGTTGCTGGCCGAGGATAACGAGATCAATCAGCAGGTGGCGTGCGAGCTTTTGGCCCAGGTTGGGGTGACGGTGACGGTGGTCGGGAATGGTCGTCTGGCGGTGGAGCGGGCGACGCGGGACCATTTCGATGGCATTCTGATGGATCTGCAGATGCCGGAGATGGATGGCCTGGATGCCACGCGCGCGCTCCGGCGCGAGGGGTCGTGGGCCGCGCGCATGCCGATCATCGCCATGACCGCCAATGCCATGGTACAGGATCAGGAGGCCTGTCTGGCCGCCGGGATGAATGCGCACATCGCCAAACCGATCGAGCCGGCGACCCTTTATCGGGTATTGGCGCAGTGGATCCGTCCGGACAAGGCGCGAACGGTTGAGCCGATGGAGGTGCCGGTCTCATCCCTGGAAGCCGTGGAGGGGGCATCGTCCACGCTGCCGCCGTTGCCGGGCCTTGACACCGGTTCGGCCTTGCGGATCATGGGAGGCAATGAGACGTTGTATTTGGACATTCTCAAACGGTTTGTCCAGAATCAACGGGAGGTGTGTCGGATGATGGAGGCGCAGTGGCGTAGCGGATCGTGGGCAGAGCTGGAACGGACGGCGCACACTTTGAAGGGGATTGCGGCAACGATCGGCGCCGGGGCATTGAGTCGCGCAGCCCAGGCCATTGAGCACGGCGTGGGGGAGGAGAACGGCGCGGAGGTGTTTCCGGCCCGTCTCGAACAGGCGGAGAGTGAATTGGAGCAGGTGTTGGATGCCATTGGAGGCGTGTTTCCGCCGGATGCGGAGGGAGAGGAGTCCGGAGTGCGCGAGGGGGGGAGCGACACGGAGGGATTGGCTCCGCTGTTTGCTCAAGCGGAGCAGCTGTTTGCCAATTTCGATTCGGATGCCGAGGGGGTGATCGAGCAGATGCGACCCCTGGTGGGAACCGGCACGGATCGGGAGAATCTGCGCATTTTAAAGGAGTTGTTGGATGGTTATGATTTTCAGGCCTGTCTTGGCCATCTGCGGGCGTGGGCGGAGCATGCCGGGATCGCGTTGCAACGGGATTAAACCGCACCCGGCTTGGAATGTGTCGTTTTTATTAGTGAAAAAAAAGAGAGGGTCTGGGAGATTCCTCTCCCAGGGTTTTGCTTTTGACTTTAGCGCGCTCTTCACAAAGAAGCATTTTTCGCGCCTTTTCTAGAAAAATGCGCCGCGCGCCGCCTTCGCAAGAGTCGTTTTTGTTGTTTGACAACGACTCTTGCATACTTGCACGCAGTTTTGCATAAAACGACGCATCCCAAAATGGGTGCGGTTTAAGGAGGAGAACGCATGAACGGCGTAAACGGTAATGCGATCAAGGAAGGGACGATTCTTTTGGTCGATGATCAGCCGGATCAGATCAAGGTGATCAAGGCGGCGCTGGATCAACACTTCGTCGTCAAGGTGGCGATTCGCGGCGAGTTCGTGCTGCCGATCGCCGTCGAGGGCGGGGTGGATCTGATCCTGTTGGATATCCTGATGCCGGGCATGGATGGCTACGAGGTGTGCCGGCTTTTGAAACATGAGGCGCGCACCGCCGACATTCCGGTGATTTTCTTGACCTGCAAGGATACCCAGGACGACGAGACGGTCGGATTGGGGCTCGGGGCGGTCGATTTCATCCGCAAGCCGAGCAGCGCCTCGGTGGTGCTGGCCCGTTGTCGCAACACCATCGCCCACCGCCGTGCCCGGGAGGATCTGCGCAAGAAGAACGAGGAGCTGCAACTGGCCTTGAAGATCCGTGAGGATATGGAGCGGGTGTCGCGACATGATCTCAAAGGACCGCTCTCCGGGATTCTGGGGCTGCCGGAGATCATGCTGCTCGACAACAATTACACCGAGAATCAGCGCAGTCTGTTGAAATTGATCGAACGGAGCGGCTACATCATGCTCGACATGATCAACCGCTCGCTCGATCTGTACAAGATGGAGAACAACACCTACAAGTTCAAGGCCGAGGAGTGCGATTTGCTGGAGATCTTGAAGCACGTCACCGGCGGCCTGGAAAAGCACATCCAGACCAAGCGGATCAAGGTGACGACCGAGGTCGAGGACGCGGCCACGGTACCGCTGTTGGTCACCGGCGAGAAGATGTTGTGTTATTCGGTCTTCTACAACCTGATGCTCAACGCCATCGAGGCGTCGAGTTTCCAGGGTGAGATCCGGATTCGTTTGGGTCAGGCCAACGGTTTCGGTCAGGTGCGCATCACCAATCCCGGCGAGGTGCCGGTGGAGATTCGCGATCGTTTCTTTGACAAATATGTCACGCACGGCAAGCAGGCCGGGTCGGGGTTGGGAACCTATTCGGCCTGGCTTGCGATCAAGACCCAGGGTGGGCGGATGGAGCTGGACACCCGTCAGCCCGGTCAGACCAGCGTGATCGTCACCCTGCCGAGGCTGGTAAAGTGAGAGATGATACGGACTCTCACTGTTACAGGGGTTCCGGAACCTCCGCTCTCCGGACCCCTGCAACAACCAACTCGCGTTCGATCGATACGGCAGGACCACCCGCGCATGTTGCGCCTTTTGATTGCACTGTTCGGATTGCTCTGTGCGCTTGCCCACCCGGTGCACGCCGAGCCGGTGGTAACCCACCCGGATTACGACTTCGCACCCACGGTCAGTGCCGACGGGCGCTGGCTCGCCTTTGTCTCCAACCGCGCCGGCAACCGTGACATCTGGCTCCAGGAGATCACCCCTGGCAACGCCGGCCTGTTGCGCCAGCTCACCGATCACCCCACCGCCGACGAACAGCCGACTCTCGATCCGACCGGTGCGCGCCTGTTGTATGTCTCCCACGAACAGGATCCGCGCGGCGACATCGTGCTGATGGATGTGAAAACCAAAGCAAAAGAGCTCCTGACCGATCGCACCTTTGGTGAGCAGGCCCCGCTCTGGCTGCCGGATGGCAAGGGATTCCTCTACACCCGGCTGGCCACAGCGGATCACCCCCTGGCGGTGATGCAACGCTCATTGGATCCCCCTGAAGCGCGTGTTTTGCTGGAAGGGGCAAACGGTTGCACGCCGACCGTGAAAAGCTGGTTCGTCTGCTCGCGCGAGGGGCGGCTGATCGCATGGCGCCCAGGGGAAAAGGGCGCCGCGGAGAAGGGGGGCACCGGTCAGACGATCAAGAATCTCACCCTGGGGCCGGATTGGGATCTGGAGCCGCGGTTTCTGCCGCCCGATCGGCTGATCTTCACCCGTGTGCCGCCCGAGGATGACAGCCGCTCCAGTTTGTGGCTGGCCCGCTTCGATCCGGAAAACGGGTTATCCGGGTTCTACCGGCTGACACCCGAGGGGGATGCGCCGCGTCATCCGTCGGTGGCTGAAGAGACGGTTTGCTTCGGCGATGCGCGCGATGGCGAGATCCATCGCCTGCGGATTCCCGCCTTGCTGGCCGATTACGCGGATGCCGGCAAGGCGCGCGACAAGGCGTTCGGCCTGTTGGCTTCCGGCAAAACCGGCGAAGGGATGCGGATTTTGGAGAATCTGTTTCTCAACCCGGAACGGATTCAGCCTGCCGATCGTCAGGCCTTTGATCTGGAGTATCTGGATCTGTTGATCGAAGTCGAGGCCTATCCGCGTGCCATGGCGGTGGTGGAGCGGTATCGGGAGGCCAAGGGCGCAGAGGGGGCTCAGGCGGCGGTACAGGCGATCGCGGTGCCGATTCAGGCGGAGTTTTCCCAACTGGGACAAGAGGAGGGTCGCGCACGGGTCGAGAAGGGGCTGGAGGCGATTGAGGCGCTGGCGCGTCGTTACCCGAACGATGAGTCGGTGCGCGGGGCAACGCGGATTGCTGCAAGCCGTCTGTTGCTGCTTTTGGGTGACAGCTCGGCGGCGCTGGCGCGCCTGGCGGGTGTGGAGTCCATCCGGGATCGGGATGTGCGGGTGCGGCTGTTGTTCGCCCAGGCGCGCGTTCTGGAGCGGTTGCGCGAGCGCGATGGGGTGCAACGTCGGCTGCTTGAGGTGCTCGATGGGGTGGGCGAACGCCATCGTTGGGGCGAACGGGCCGTGGGGTGGTTGGTGGCCTCAAGCGAAGAGGGATTGAAATTCCCCAGACAGATCGATGCGTTGCGCGTATTGATCGGCGAGCACCCCAAAATTGGACGCCTGAAAGTGGTGGCGTTGCGCCGGATTGCCACCCTCTACCAGGAGAACGGTGATGAAGAGCGCGCAGTGTCAGCGCTTGATGAATTGTTGACGCTGGATGCCCTCACCACCAAAGAGCGCGCCCGGACCCTGGAGTGGAAGGCGGAGCGGTTGATTCGCCTGGAGGCTTATGATCGGGCGGCAGAGACCTTTGCCGAGCTGGGCGGCCTGAAGGAGTTGCCGGAGGTCGAGGTTAAGCGGGTGGAGCGGTTGCAGATCCGCCAGCGGGTGCGGGCGGCGTTGCGCTTGCAGGAGCTGGGCGATCCGAAGGTGGCGCAAAAAAGGCTTGCCGCCTTGATCATCGACCGTCCGGAGTCGGTCGAGGCCCATCGCGCCTACATCGCCACCAAAGTGAAATTGAGCGGTGCGGCACCGGTCATCGCCCGCTACGAGGCGTGGTTGAAGGAGCAGCCGATTGACCCGTTGCGGCGCTATGCCCATGCCCTGGCGTTGACCTACGGGGAGACGCTCGATTACGAACGGCTGATCGCAATTCTGGAGGCCGTGGTCAACGAGGTGCCGGATGTCGCGGCTTATCGGCAGACGCTCGCCTGGGTGCATGAGCAGTTCGAGCGTTCCGGCAAGGGGGAGCGCGGCCACCTGGAAAAGGCGTTGCAGGGGTATCAGGCAGCGTTGCGGCTCACCGATGTGGCCAACGCGCCCCAGGAGGAGGCGGACTTGTTGCTCAACATCGGTCATGTGCACCATGCGATGCGCAACCACGGCGAGGCGTTGCGCTATTGGCAGCGCTGGTTGCAGAAGAAACGTCCCCTGGCCGATCCATTGGCGCAGGCGCTGCTCTATCGCAAGATGGGGGAGAGCGCGTTTAAAACCGAGCGCTCCCAGGATGCGGCACTCTACTATCGTCAGGCGCTTGATCTGTTGCCCGAGGATCCCTCCAAAGCGCTCGTGCGTCTGGAGCTGATCGAGCGGTTGGCCCTGGCCCATCAGACCCTGGGCGAGCACGCCCGGGCTGCACAGGGGTTTGCCAAGGCCCTGGAGCGCAATCTGGCGGAGAATCGCACCGACAATCTGGCACTGTTGCAACGCAACATCGCCTTCAATCTGCATCAGGCGACCCGTCCGGCGGACACCCCGGAGGAGGCACCGGTGGATCGCGAGGCGGTGCGCGCTGCGCTTGCCGCCTATCTGCGGAGTCTTGAGTGGCTGGAGAAACACGGCAAGGCGGAGCGCCCGCCGGAGAAGGGGTGGATCAGCCTGCAGTTGGCGTTGGGGGAGAACGGTTCCCAGGCGGCGTTGGGGTTTGATCGGCACGGCGAGGAGAAGCTGTTGTTCGGGCTGGTGGCGACCCTGCATCAGGCGTTGGGGTCCACGGAGGCGGCCATTGCGGAACTGGAGAAGAAAAAGGGGCTGCTCGCCGCCGGCGGATTGCTGGAGGGTGGCAGTCAGAAGGCGGAACTGGCGGTACTCACCAATCGGCTGGCGGTGCTCTATTCCCGGATGGGTGCGCGTCAGCGGGCCTGGGAAGAGAGCCTGGAGTCGCTCGCTCTGACCGAGGCGTTGCGTCAACCCGCCGGGATGCGTGCCAATCTCTACAACCTCTCCAAAATCGCGGTGGAGCGGATCGTGGCCGGTGAGCCGAACGATCCGGAGTGGGGCGGGCTTCTGGCCGAGCGATTGAGCGCCCACGACTGGGAGCAGACCCAGCCGAAGCTGGCCTTCCACACCCTGGCGAACGCCGCCTTTATCCTGGCGCAACCGATCGAGGAGGCGCGGTTCGTCTTGAAAGGCGCCAAAGGGGATGAGGCGGCACGATTCGCCTCCTGGCATCGCTGGCTGCAGGCGCGCACGCAGGCCGACTTGTTCTATCGGCGTGCCGAGCAGCTGTTGCATGCGGACAAGGGATTTGGCGCACGCGAGTTGTGGAGCCATCAGTTCAAAATCAAGCTCAACCGCTATCTGATCGCGCTGGAGGCCGGCAAGAGAGAGGCTGCGGTTGAACGACAAAAAGAGATTGAGACCCTTTCGGCAGCGGGTCTGGTCGAGGGGGGATGGATTCTGGCGTTGATCGAGGCTGAAGGGAGCCGCGATCCGAAGGCCCGGGCCGAACATGTCGAACGTGCGGCACGCGGTGCGCTGGAGTTGATACCCCCGCTCCATCCAGTCGGAGCAGGGAGGATTTTGGCACCGTTTTACGAACGGCTCATGGCGTTGCGGGTCGAAACCCTGGTTGCCGAGGGGCGCATCGAGGCGGCGTTTGCCGCCAGCGAGCAGCTGGAGCGGCAGAGGCTTGCCCTGTTGCTGAATGATCGACTGGGTCGTGAGTTCTTTTTCAACAGTTTGAAGACAGATCGGGCTCGGATTGAGGCGTTGTTGCGCGATTTGGAACAGGCGCTCACTTCGCGCAAGCGCGCAGGCATCGAGAACGCGCGTCGGGCCTGGCGCGAGGCGACAGCTGAGCTTGCTGCCAGCCATCCTCATGTCATGGGCTGGCTGGCCCCGGCCGAGCCTCAAGCCAGCGCTTATGCCGCAGCCTCGCCGAGCCGTCCCTATCTGCGCCGCTTGTCCGGCTGGGCGGGCGAGCATCTGTTTGTCGTGACTGGAGAAAAGCGGATTCGGCATATCCGGTTGAACGCCAAGGAGGAAGGCTCGGTTGAGAATCTGCCGGGAGATTCCGGAGGGCCGGTCGAGTGGCTCCATCTGGCGGCAGCCGATGGCCTGCCTCCGGAGATTTCCGCACAACTCGCGACAAAAGGGCCGTGGGTGCGGGTGAACGGTTTGGCGGATCTGGTGGCAGAGGATGAACGGCGCGGCATCTGGACCCATCGGGTGGCCACGAGTGGTCCGTCGCCGTTTGACATCCACGCCTTGCCGGGCGATCCACCCCGTCTGTCAATCGAGCTTTCAACCGCTGCCGAGGGGGAGTTTCCCCGGCAGATCCAGCGCGCACAGGTGGTGATGAGCCGTCTGCCCCTGGCCTCGCTCGCCTTGCCGGTGCCGGGCAGGGAGGGGGATGTCGAGCGCGTGCCGCTCAACCGGTTGCAGCTCGCCGAGGGGCACACCGCGCTGCTGGTGGTGGCCAAAGGGGAGATGGAGGGGGAGACGGAGCGTACCCTGCTGGAGGCCGCGTTGCGGCAGGCGGGATTCGCCCATGCAATTCTGGTCGATGGGCGCGAACCGGAGGCCGTGATCCACCGGGTGTGGCGTGACTATCTGCTGCGATTGGAGCAGATGCCGGCGGTGATGGCGCTGGAGGCGGCCTGGCGGGCCAGTGGCGAGCGACGGGCCAATCCGTTTCGCTTTGCCGGTCTGGCCGGTTGGGATGGGGATCAGGCCGCGCGACGGCTGCAGGTCGAGTTGAGCGAGGCCGAACGGTTGCAAAAGGTCGGCGAGATCGAGGCTGCGGCATTGCGGTTGGAAAACGGGGTGGCTTTGGCCAAACGGGCCAAGCGTGAGGGGGAGATGGCGCCGCTGTTGAGCCGTGCTGTGACCCTCTGGTCCGGATTGGGCGAGGAGGGTCGCGCCGTGGTGTTGCAGGAGCGGCTGTTGGCCCGGCTGCACGCCAGTGGGGGGGTGGCTGAGGGCGATTTGGCGCGGGCGCATCACCAACTCGGGGTGATCCTCACCCGTCTGGAGCGTTTTGACGCTGCCATGCCGCATCTGGAGCAGGCGTTGCGGCTTTGGGCCGGCGCTAAGGAGGCGGGAAGCGGGCATCAGGCCGAAGGGCGGGTGGCGTTGGGGGTGCTCGAAGAGAACCGTGCGGCCCCCAATGCGGCGTTGCAGCACTTTCAGCTGGCACTGGATCTGGATCAACGGCGGGGCGATTCTCGCGCCATGGCCGAGCACCAGCTGCGTCTCGGGCGGATCCATCTGACCCGGTTGTATCATCCGGAGCAGGCGTTGCAAGCCTTTGGGCAGGCCTTTGCGCTGTTCGAGGCGGCACGGGATCGGGCGGGTCAGGTGCGCGCCAAGCTGGCGAGCGTGCAGGCGCAGGTGGCGGGCGGCAATCTGGAGGCAGCCCAACAGGAGCTCGATGCAGCCCGTCGCCTGGTGGAGGATGGGGCACGGACAAAGGCCGGTTCGGGCGAGCTGTTGCGGGCCGAGGTGGCGTTGCAGGCCGCAGAGCTGGCCTGGTATCGCGGGGGGTATCAGGAGGCGCTCCAGGCGCTCGATTTGGCCGAAAGCCTTGCCGGGCAAGAGGTGGAGCCGCGTTTGGCCATCCGCATGGCCAACAGTCGCGGTTTGATTTACTGGAGCCTCAATGAGGCCGATCTGGCGTTGCGGCATCTGGATGGGGCAATCGAGCTGGCCAAAAAGCGCCATCTGAACGACGAGCTGGCCGTCTCCTGCAACAACCGGGGACTGGTGTTGCGTCAGGGGGGCGAGTGGACGGCGGCACTGGAGGCTTTCCAGTTGGCGTTGCGGCTCGATGAGGCGCGTTTGGATCTGTATGGTCAGGCGTATGGCTGGCGCAACATCGGCATCACCCGGATGCGGATGAAACAACTCCCGGAGGCCGAGGCCGCATTGCGGCAGGCCGGGGCATTGGGCGAGAAGACCGGGGATCGGATCGGGCTGGTCAAGGTGTGGCTGGCGCAGGCGCAGCTGGCCCAGGCGCAGGGCAAAGCGGATGAGGCACTGGCGCTGTTCGAGCGTGTGGATGGGAAATCCGACCAAATGGGGCTTGCCGAGGTGCGCTGGCGGGCGCTGAATGGCAGTGCCGGGATCCGGCAGGCGCGCGGGGAGAAGGCCGAGGCATTGAAGCTGCGAAGCGAGGCGCTGCGGGTGGTCGAGGCGTTGCGCGCACCGCTGGCAATCGACACCTTGCGGCATGGATTTCTGGAGGACAAGCAGGAGCTCTATCGGGATCTGATCGTGCTGTTGGTCGATCAGGGGCAGGAGCGAGCGGCGTTTGATCTGTTGGAGCGCTCCCGTTCGGGTGACTTCAAGGATCTGCTGGTCTCGGGCAGCGGGGTGGCCGACCGTCCGGAGGATGCGGCGCTGTTGAAGCGCGTCAACGGCCTGTTCAAGGAGGTGGAGGGTCAGGCGCGTGCGTTGGCGGCGTTGAAGGGCACCGAGGAGCGGTTGTGGGCCGATTATCGCCGCAAGCGGGCCGATGCCGAGGAGGCGCTGTTGGGGTTGCAGTTGAAAAGCCCGGCGTTGGCAGCGCGGGTGACGGTTGCGCCGGTGACGCTGGAGCGTTTGGAGAAGATCTTACCGGTCGATGTGGGGGTGGTTACCTATTTTATTGCTGAAAAAGAGCTTTACATCTGGCTGGTACGGGCCGCGAAAACCGAGTTCAAGCGGGTGCCGGTGGGCGAGGCGCGTCTGGAGGAGGCGTTGCGGCGCTATCGCGACGGCATGCAGAATCAGTCGCGTGTGGAGTCGGTGTTGAGTCAGCTTTACGGCTGGCTGATCGAGCCGGTGGCCGACGGGTTGTCGGAGTTGCGTTATCTGGGGATCATCCCGCATCGCGCGTTGCATTTTCTGGCCTTTGCCGCCTTGCGCGGGCCGGATGGCTGGTTGATCGATCGATTGCCGCTCTTTCACGTCCCCTCCGCCGCATTGCTGGAGCGGGAGTTGATCCGTCCGGTGGCCGACAAGCGGCGTCAGGGGCGGGTGTTGGCCATTGGCAATCCGGATCTGGGGGAGGCCGATTTCGATCTGGCCATGGCCGAGTTCGAGGCCGAGAGCGTGCGTGGGAACTTCAACGAGGGGGATCTGTTGAAGGGCCGCAAGGCCACCAAGGGGTGGATCATGGCGCACATCGGCGACTATTCGGTGATTCACATTGCAGCGCACGGGGATTTTCAGAACATCAATCCGCTTTTCTCCTCGTTGTGGCTCGCTTCCGGGGAGGGGAAACCGGCTGGCAAGGGGGTGGTGGCGGAGAGTGGGCGGTTGACCGCGCGGGAGGTGGCGGCATTGCCGATCCGGGCCGATCTGGTGACCTTGAGTGCCTGCCAGACCGGTTTGGGGCAGTTGCGTGGCAGTGAGTTGTTGGGGTTGAATCGGGCGTTTCTGTATGCCGGCACGCGGAGTCTGTTGGCCTCGTTGTGGCGGGTGGATGATCTGGCCACGGCGTTGTTGATGAAGCATTTCTATCGATATTATGGCAGCATGGCCAAGGCAGATGCGTTGCGGCAGGCGCAATTGATGGTGCGCCAGAGTCAGGCTCATCCGGCCAATTGGGCGGGTTTCGGGTTGGTGGGGGATTATCGGTAGAGAAAAAAGTTTGTAAACCGCACCCGGCTTGGAATGTGTAGTTTTTGCTGGTAAAAACTACACATTCCAAGCCGGGTGCGGTTTAAGCTTGGGGTGACAACCGGACTTGATGCTTCGTCTTTGTTCATCGGGCATTGAACAGGCGCACCAGCAACCGCTCGTAGACCCGGCTCAACCGCTCCAGATCCGAAACGGATGCAGATTCGTTCACCTTGTGAATGGTCTTACCCACCAGACCGAGTTCCAGGGTGTGGGGACAGTCGCGTGCGATGAAACGGGCATCCGAGGTGCCGCCACCGGTCGAGGGGTGCGGGGTGATGCCGAGAACCTCCTGGACCGCCTCGCGTAGACAGTGCTCTAAAAGGCCGGGTTGCGTCAGGAATGGCAAACCCGAAAGCTCCAGCTTGAGCTCGCAGGGGTGACCATCGGCATCGAGCACGGTACGGATCGCTTGTTCCAACGATTCAGGGGTACTGGCTGTGCCGAAGCGGATATTGAAACGGGCGGTCAGAAGCCCTGGAATCACGTTGTTGGTGGTGGCGTCGCCGGCGTGGATGGTGGTCAACTGCAGGGAGGTTGGGGGGAAATCAGCACTGCCGTTGTCAAAACGCAATGCCGCCAGCCGGGCCAAAAGCGGCATGGCCCGATGGATCGGATTGTCGGCCAGATGGGGATGGGCCACATGACCTTGCCGTCCTGGGATGCGGATCTCACCGTTGAGCGAGCCGCGCCGGCCATTCTTGTATTGATCGCCGAGCGTCGTGTCGCTGGTCGGCTCGCCGACCAGACAGAAATCGAGCTTTTCACCCCGCTCCCGCAGCCACTCCAACACCTGGACCGTGCCGTTGACCGCCTCGCCCTCCTCATCGCCGGTGATCAGAAACGATAGCGACTGGTCAAAACCGGGATGGGTCCGCAAAAACCGTTCGGCAGCGACCACCAGGGCTGCGACCCCACCCTTCATGTCGGCCACACCGCGTCCGATCAATCGGCCTTCGTGTATGACCCCGGCAAACGGATCGCACTGCCATTGCGTCGCATCCCCCGGCGAAACCACGTCGGTATGACCGGCCAGGCAGAGATGCTTCCCCGTGGTGCCGAAGCGGGCATAGAGATTGTCCACCGCGCCGAAACGCAGTGTGTGCACCGTGAATCCGGCCTCCCGCAACCGTTGTGCCACGATCACCTGACAACCCGCGTCCGTGGGGGTGATCGAGGGTACGCGCACCAGTTGCGCGGTCAGATCGGTAGTCGGGGTGGCGGTGTCCATGCGGAGGAGGGATCCCTTTCAAGCCATCAGTGAAGATCGAGTGGAGCGGTCATGGCGAACCCGGAGCCGTATCACGAATGGCGATGCGTTGGTTCGATTGCGCGTCGCGGGTGGCAAACGCGCTCACCCAGCCGATGGTCCGGGTGCCATCCTCCACCCGCAACCAGCCGTTCTCCCCCCACAGGACGGTCAACTGAGTGCCGCGTGGCAATTTTTTGAGTGTACGCTCCTGAAAGGAGGGTAGGGCGCGCAAACGGACGATTGGCAAGTCCACCACGACACGCGCCGGTTGGGTGGCAACAACCGGTTGGTCGGATTTCTCGTCTGTGTCGTCCGGAAAATCGATGATGTGACCGGCAAACACCGCCGGAATCAGCAGGTGCGGTAGCAACTTCTGACCGGATTCCGACCTGTTGGGCGGTTGGCTTTGTGCTACCGTGGTGGCGGACACAGGTGTGGGACGGGTCTCCGGTTTGACCGGCTCGGGCTGCGGTTTGACCGGCTCGGTCTCCGGTTTGACCGGCTCGGGCTGCGGTTTGACTGGCTCGGGTTGCGGTTTGACCGGCTCGGGCTGCGGTTTGACCGGCTCGGGCTGCGGTTTGACCGGCTCGGGCTGCGGTTTGACCGGCTCGGGCTGCGGTTTGGGTGGCTCGGGCTGCGGTTTGGGTGGCTCGGGCTGCGGTTTGACCGGCTCGGGCTGCGGTTTGACCGGCTCGGGCTGCGGTTTGACCGGCTCGGGCTGCGGTTTGGGTGGTTCGGGCTGCGGTTTGACCGGCTCGGGCTGCGGTTTGGGTGGTTCGGAGACGGGTTGAACCACCGTTGGTTCCAGACGCGCAAGCTGTTGAGCCGGTGTGGTCTGGCTGGGCGGAGCCTCCAGGAACAGACGAGTTCCCTCCAGGATCAATAAAAGACCAACTGCAGCAGCCAGAAAGTGCCATGCTTTCAAACTGCCGGTCACACCGTCGATCAACCGAACCGGTTTTCGCCATGGGAACCAGGTGAGGGCCGGAGTGGGGTGAACTGGAGGCATGGTTTGCTGATCCAGGGGACGGGTTGAGGGTGCCTTGCGAAGTTTGGGTTTCCTGGTGGGTGCTGACGGCTGTTCGGGTTCGACCTCCTTGGGCATGCTACGGACGAGCGTTTTGAAATCATTGCTGATGTGCGAAATTTCCAGTTGCAGGATCGAGCCGCTGCCACCGGAGGCCTCCTGGATCAGGTTGAACTCGAAGAAGCCGGCTTCGCACAACGTATTGAGGTTCCGTTTCACCTTTTGATAGGTGGATTGACGGATCGGACAGGTGAAGGCACTCTTGTCAGAGGCGAGTGAAGTGAAAGTGCGCCACAAATAGGTGGTGTTGCGCTGCAATGCGACCACCGCCTGCATTTGGGCGTCGGTCAACTCCAGCGGCTGGGGGCGGGCAGAACTCATCCTCGCGCTCCTGACCGCGTGGATTCTTCAGGTAAAATAGGAACGATTATCATTCTCATATCAACTTTCAAATAATTTTTATGTATTGAGTATAACCGGGGTCCGAACGTAAGGCCAGGAATGGTGTGGCCATTCATGGTCCCGAAAGAACCTCTGCATGAAAAATCCGGTCATGGGTGTGTGGTGAGGGTTTTGGGCCTTGCATCCGGAGCGATTTTGCGCTTTTCATGAGTCTCCTTAAGAATTCTTTACCGAAAACGCCGCACCGAGGGAGGAGCCATTGACCATGACACGTCGGATTTTTTACACTTTGATGCTTTTTGCAATTCTGGTGGCGGGCACGGTCCGCGCCGCCGATACTCCCGCCAAACCCAAATCCGGAGCGCATCCCATGGTGACCCTGACCACAAAACACGGCGATATCGTCCTCGAACTCGACGAAGCCAAAGCCCCCATCACGGTCAAGAATTTTCTCGATTACGTGGACGCCGGATTCTATGACGGCCTGATCTTTCACCGGGTGATCCCCGGATTCATGATCCAGGGAGGCGGCATGACCCCGGACATGCGCGAGAAGCCCAACAACGAGCCCATCAAGAACGAGGCCAATAACGGTCTGGTGAACACACGCGGCACCATCGCCATGGCGCGCACCCAGGTGGTCGACAGCGCCACTTCGCAGTTCTTCATCAACCTGGTCGACAACCCGTTTCTCAACCACGGCAAGCGTGACTTCGGTTATGCGGTCTTTGGACGGGTTGTTTCGGGCCTGGAGGTGGCCGACAAGATCGCCTCCGTCAAAACCGGCATGAATCGAGGCCATGGGGATGTGCCGGTCGAGCCAGTGATCATCCTCAAGGCGACGCGTACATGACCCACGCACGCGGAACCGGCCTGGAAACGGTCGTCAGAACCTTTCTTTGCGCCCGTATCCACAACGCCGATTCCTATAAAGAGGGACGACAGCCGCGCGATTGGGCAGAGCTGTTCGCGGAGTTCCACGCCCTGGTCATCGCGCTGGCTGCCAAACAGAACGGCAAATTCGTCCGCTGCCTGGCCTCCGGGGTGATGTGCGTCTTTCGTCTCCCAACAGATGCCATCCAGGCCGCCATCGAGATTCAGGAGCACCTCTTGGAGAAACGCCGCTATCCGCGCCAGGCGCTCTCCTGCGGCATCGGCATTGCCAGCGGTGAGGCATTCGCCATGCACCTCACCGACGGCAAACGGGCCGATTATCTCGGTCTGGCCTGCGATCTGGCGCTCACCTTGAGCGATCAGGCCCGCGGACACGCCATCCTGCTCCACTTGGCCGATTTGAAACTCCCGCCGGATTTCACCATCCGCTCCAAGGCCGGCGATCTGGATAACCGCGCGCCAGAGGAGTACCTGTTGGAATTGCCGTCGCTGCGCATGCCCGGTATGGCCGCACCTGTCCGTCGTCTGGCCATCCACTGGCAGGCCAACCCTGGTGAGTATGTCACCAGCTCGCCCATCGAAACGCTCCGCTCCGCTCTGGAAGAGGATTCCGCCCAGGAGCGTCAGTACTTCGGCAAGGTCTCCGCCTTCAAGAAGGAGCGCGGCTTCGGTTTCATTCAGTACTATGCCGAGAATCACGAGTACCAGGAAATCTATTTCCATATGACCTACGTGGTTCATCAGGTGCCGGTATTTGAAAACGATCATGTGCTGTTTGTCATCAAACCAGGCAAGGAGGGGCGTCCGCAGGCCTGTTCAGTCCTGGTGATGGGCAGTCGCTTTCAGGGGCGGGTCGAATCCTTTTTGGACGATGGCAGTGCCTCGATTCTGATTCGCGACCACGACGGCAAGCCGATCCGCTTTTTCGCCCTGCCCCAGGAGATCCAGTACGAAGGGATGCGGGTCGACGACATCGTGGAGTTCACCTCCGGTTCCGGTTCCGAATCCGAGGGGTTGATCGCCTTGCAGATCAACAAATTGGGCGAAGCCAATCCTCTGCCGGGCGACATCGGCGAACCTTTGGTGATCGGTGCCATTGAGCAGGCGGTGGTGACGGTCTATTTCCCGGAGAAGGGGTACGGGTTTGCCAAGTGCAAGCGCAACAGCGTCTACATTCACGTCTCCGAGTTGGCCGATCCCGAACATGTGCCGGGGCAGGGGGATCACATCGAGTTCGAGGTCTATCCCGGTCGCAATGAGACCTATCGCGCCAACAACGTGCGCTTGATCAAGAAGAAGGGATTGGATCTGTAACGTTCATGATGGGGGGAGCCCCCCTCATCCCCCAACCGTGAAACGCCCGTGGGGCGTTTCACGGTAAAACAGGATCCACTGCTTCAACGACGAGGAATCCTGCCATGACACGACTCCGGTTCGGTTGGTTGCTGTCGGGTCTGTTGCTGTCCGCAGCGGGAGCGACGTGGGCCGACTCGCGCGCCGATTCGTCGGCAATCGCTACCGACAAGAGTCGTCAACCCCCTCCGGTTGTCAGCTCTCGCCCCGTTACATCCAAACATCCCGTCAAACGTTCACACACCACCCCCGCAAGTGAGCTGAAACGTGATCCGGTCGCACCCGCTCCCGATGTGATCCCGGAGTGGGTCCAACCCCCGGAGCAGCCGTTATCCCGGAGTCGGCGCGGCTGCCCCTCCACCCCGTGGCTGACTCCGATACAGCCCGGTTGACCGCTCCCGACGGCATCATCCGGTAAAGGGAATCCACATGAGGCGCCTGATCAAGATCGCTGGCTGGACTCTGGTCATGGCCCTTTTGTCGGTGGTGGCCTCGTTGCAGACCATCGTCTCCTCCGAGACCTTCAAACGTCAGTTGATCGCCACCCTCACGGGTCATCTGCCCGGCACGGTCACCATCGAAACCTTGAGCCTCGATTACCTCAACGGCCTGCAGGCGCTCGCCATGACCTGGCGTCACGACGACAAGACCCTCTTCAAACTCGATCGCCTCGCTTTGGCCATTGACTGGTCGGATCTGCTGCTCGGTCGCCTGACGATGCGCGAGCTTCGCATCCACGGTGGCCGTCTGGAACTCTCCTCCGGGCTGCTGGAGGAGTCCGGGAACCTCTCTGCCGCGCCACAGGCTCCGCTCACTCCCCATCCTGCGTTGGCCCCGGCCTGGATCGTCACCACGCTGCCCCTGCAACTCGCCTTGCAGGCCGTCGTGGTGGAAGATGTTGATCTGGCCTACGAACCGTTGCCGGGCGCGCGCATGGGATTGAGGAATCTCGCCATGCACGCGGCAGCGCGTATCAACCGGCAGGGTATTGATGTCAGGGGGCTTTTGACGATCGAGGATCTCTTCTATGCGGACGCACGCGGCGCGATCCATTTGCCGGTGTCGCTCAAGATGGATCTGGGCAATGCAGAGGGCGAGGAGGTGCGTCGCACACTCTTGAGCGTGGGAGAGCTGTTGCGGATTCCGCTGGATGCCCGGCTCACCCTGGATCGCACGCCCGCCCGGATCGACTTGCGTCTCAAGGCCGAACCGGTGGAGCTGGCACCGCTGTTGGCGCTGATCCAACCGTGGTTGCCCGAGGTGTGGCAGAAGGCGCAACTGGCGGGCACGGGGAGCAGCGAGTGGGCTTTTCAGGGCAGCTGGCAGGAGGGTTTGACCGGTCGTGGAGATGGCACCATCGAGCTGAATGGATTGCAGGCCTGGGCACCGGCTTCGGACGAAAAAAAGGCGCTGTTGCGCGGAGGGAGTGCACGGATCGCTTTCAGCGATTGGGGGGTGCGTGGCAATGCCTGGCAGGGGATGCAATCGGAGTTGCACCTGAAAGCCGAGCAAATGGTGCTGCCCGAGGCGCGCGCCGAGAAACTGTCGCTGCTTTTGGGAGCGGATCACCGCCCGGATGGATCGCTGGCCGGACACGGACGGGTCAAGGTGGAGAGGCTTTTTCCGGGGGGTGGGTCCGGGGAGGCGCATGCGCAGCCATTCGGATTGGAAACCAAGTTGTTGGCCGCGTTCGATCCGGAGCGTGAGCGTTTCTCGATCGATCGGCTGGTGATGAAACTGGGGGATTTCGCCCGGATGCACGGCGCGCTGCATCTGATGCCGGAGGCTGCCAACGACACGGAACAGGCGCTCTCCGGCGCCCTGTTCGCCGAGGTGGATGGCGGGAAACTGGCCCTGGCTTTGGCGCGTTATCTGCCGGAGGGGGTCTCGCTGTCGCTCTCTCCCGGGACGAGTCGTTTCACGATGCGCGGACGGGCTGACCTGATGAGCCATTGGATGCCGAGGAGTGTCGCACTGCACGGCGGCATCGAACTGGCGCCGTTCGCCTGGAGCCAGGAGGGGGAGAGTGAGCAGGCGGCGCGGGGGGCGCGTCTGGAACGTCTGAAACTCACCTGGCAGGCAGCGCGTCCCAAGGCCGATGGACCGATTGAGGGGGCGATCGCGGGGCGGATCGGTCTGGCTGGATTGAACACCGGAGGCTCGCTGGTCACTGGCCCGGCAGAGCTTTCGTTGGATGCACGCGGTCAGCTGCAACCGGAGAGCGGGGCAATGAGCGGTCAGGTGCAGCTGGATGGCGATCTGAGGCAACCGATGATGGCCGTCGGCATCGCCTTGGAGCGGTTCAAAACGCATCTGGAGGCCGATCTTGCGGGGGATTTCACGCCGGGTGCGGGATTTGAGGGGCTGCGCGTCACGCAGAACTGGAGCGGCGGTGGTACGACGCTGGCGATCACGGATGGGCCGGGGCGTTGGATCTGGCCGGAATTCACCTTCACGGCCCGTGCCGAAAGCGATCTGACCGCCGGGGTGCATCGTCTGGACTCCTTGACACTCGATTCCGGGCAGGCGTTGGCGGTCCGTTTGCACGGGGATTATCGGAGTGCTGCGGACCATTTGACCTTGACCGGGGGGGTGGAGCGGATCGATCTGGGACGGTTGAGTCTGGTGAGCGGGGATCCGGAAGGGGGTGAGCTCCAGGAGATCAAGCCGTTTCGCGGGATGGGAGCGTTGCAGGTCGAGGTCGATGGCGTGCCGGGTGGGCTGATGCACTGGAGCCGTGAGGCGCCACCCTTGATCCGGATCGATCTGCGCGCCTCGGTCGCGGAATTTCTGGCTGAATGGCCGGGTGGTCGGCTCTCCGGCGGCAAGGGGAGTGCGCGTTTCGAGTTCACCCCGGAGCCGGGCAAGGGGGTGGCGGTGAGCGCGGATCTGCATGCCGGACGCTGGGAGCATGCGACGGCCCATCCCAAGTGGCTTGAGCAGGCGCGTTTCGAGCTCGATCTGGTGGGACGCGATCCGGACCATTGGCGTTTGCAACGGTTGCGCGGCAGCATACCGGGTTTGGAAGGGGAGTTGCGTGGTCAGGTGGCGGGTGTGACCGGGCTGCTCGATACGGAGAATCGACGGCTGACCGAACGGCTGGCCGGGCTGTTCGTGGATTTGCAGGGTGGGGTGCGGGTGGATCTGGAGAGGGCCAAACCGGTACTCGCCTCGCTGGATGCACGGGGTACGGGTCGCGGAGAGCTTGATTGGCGCCTGACCAAGGCGGTGAACGGGCCGTTCATCAATCAGATGAGCCTCACGCCGCGCGATCTGGGTTTTGCGCAGGGGGATTTCGCCATCAAGGGGTTGACCGGGACGCTGTTGGCCAACAAGAGCACCTGGACCGACCGCACGCTGGTGCCGGTGAAGCCCAGGGCGCGGCGAGCTTTTGCGCTGGAGCGGATCTCCACCCCTCTGACCAGCGGCATCGAGGGGCGTCGTTTGAACATCGCCTCCCTGGAGATGGCCGGGGTACGCGCCGAGGCGATCTCCATGGAGTTGAGTTTCCAGGATAATCAGATTCGCGGTCAGAATTTGCGCATGGAGCTGTTGGGCGGGACGATCGGCGGTAATCTGCTGTTGGAGGGGAGCAAACCGGTGCGCATGGATGCGCTGTTCGAAGGGGTGGAGGTGGATCTCAACCGATTGCTGCCCGCCGAATCGGGGATTGCCGGGGATGGCAAGGTCGATTTCATCGCCCGGGTGGCGTTGCGTTTTGACAAGGATAGCGGGCGGTTGGATCTGGGGCGCAGCGAGGTGAGCATCCTGTTCACCCGCATCGGCAAGGAGTCGTTGGATCGTCTGCTCCGTTTCCTCGACCCCCGGGAGAGCAATCCGGCGTTGATCAATGCCCGTTCCAAGGTGTCGTATGCCAATCCATCGCAAATGAACTTGCAATTGGCCAAGGGAACGATCAAGCTCCAGATTAATTTCCGTTCCGGGCTGGTCTCCACCTTGAATCTGGAACGGATCCCTCTGGGGGTGCTGGGTCAGTTCGAGGAGATCCAGCAGGATTTACAACCGGTGGAGAGTTTCGCCCGGCTGTTGGAGTGGCTCGGCATGGCTTATCTGGAGAGCGAAACCCGTGAATCCACTGCGCAATGATTTTTTTTCCTGCTTGGGATCCACGCGATCGGCTTGTGTCGGTTTGTGGTGCGTGTCGCGCCACATGGGTGGTTTGGCTTGTCGGGCGGCAGCGGCACTGATGGTGCTGCATCTGGCCGGTTGTGGCGGTCCCTTGCTGGAGGTGACCGTGGTGGATGAGCGCACCGCGTTGGAGAACCAGGTGCTCGGCAGTTATGCGGAGTTGCAACGCGAGGTGATGGTATTGACCTCGGTGCGCGGCATTGATCCGAACGGCGCCCGGGTCAGGCCGTTGGTGCCCGGTTCCGCCGAGTATCAGGTCGTGCTGCGTGCCATGCGGCGCCAGGCTTTCAACCGCGACGATCTGGATCATTTCCTTAAAATTGGCGTCATCGGGGAGAACAATACGGGCGGAGTGACGCTGCTGGCGTCCGAAAAGCTCGTCCCGGAGGCACGCATGCTCGCGACTCGCTTAGTGGAGGAGGAGAATCACGATCGTGCGTTCGTCTGGCAGCGTCTGATCGACAGCGACGAGCGTTTGAGTGCGGCGGATTTGCCCCGTTTGCGGACCATCCTGGCCACCCTGAACCGTGAGCAGGCGCAAGATGGGGTGCAGATCCAGCTTCCGGATGGCCGTTGGCTGGTCAAGGGTGCCGAATCCGGACCGTGATGCCATTGGTCGGTAGTGTCTTACGTTAACCTAATCGCACCCAGCTTGGAATGTGTAGTTTTTTCTGGTGAAAAAAAAGAGAGGGTCTGGGAGATTCATCTCCCAGGGTTTTGACTTTGACTTTAGCGCGCTCTTTACAAGAAGCATTTTTCGCGCCTTTTTGCGAAAAATGCGCCGCGCGCGGCCTTCGCGGGAGTCGTTTCCGCTTTTTGGAAACGACTCCCGCATCTTGCACGCTGCCTTGCGAAAAACTACGCATCCCAAAGCAGGTGCGGTTTAATAAAAACTACACATTCCAAGCTGGTTGCGGTTTAAAAGCAACATCTGCCAAGCTGTCAAATCAGCCTGGTTGCTCCACTATGGTTACGAGGGTCCGGGGGCGATGATCGTCCCCGGCCTCCTGCAATCCGGACGCATCCCCCCATCTCCGCCCCACAACAACCGCTGCCCACCCCCCAACGCCAGACTCCCGACCATCGCCGCCCGCAACCAGGCCCGGCCCCGCTCGATCGCCGCCACCATCTCCATTCCCTGCGCCAACCCGGTGGCAATCGCCGAGGCCAACGTACACCCCGTGCCGTGAAAGCCGCTTCCCGGCAAGCGCGCATCCTCGAACCAACACCCCCCGGCAGCGCTCTCCAGCCAGTCGCGCGCCACCTCGCCTTCCAGATGGCCCCCCTTCACCAGCACTGCACCCGCTCCCAGCCGTCGCAGCTCGCTTGCCGCCCGCTGCATCCCCTCCGGGCTCTCGACCACCAGACCGGTCAGGGCTGCGGCCTCGGGGAGATTGGGGGTCAACAGCGTCACGCGCGGCATCAGAGTTTCCCGATAACAGTCCAGCCCCCCCGCCTCCAGCAGAATGCCACCGCCGGTGCCGGCCAATACCGGATCGGCCACCAGCGGAATTTCAGGATAATCCGTCAGCACCTCGGCCACGGCCTGCGTGATGGCCCGGTTGGCCAGCATGCCGAGCTTGATGCCATCCGCCCCGATCTCCTCCAGACAGGCGCGCATCTGCTCGGCGACCAGCAGGGGATCGAGCGGCACCACCCGCTTGACCGAGCGGGTATCCTGCACCGTGATCGCCGTTACTGCGGTCATCGCATAGCCGCCCAAAGCGGTCACCACCTTTAAATCCGCCTGCAATCCGGCCCCAGCCACCGGGTCGGATCCGGCCACGATCAAGACGCGCGCCAAACCTGTCGCCGGCTTGTCAGGCGCCATGCGCCATGCTAAAGTGAAGGGGTTTGGTTTCATAGGGGTTTTCAGGGTTTTCAATGGATTTTTCGTTAACAGCAAGGAACCGCCACCATGCCAAAGGTACTCATTTCCGACAAAATGTCCTCCGAAGCCGAAGCCGCGCTCAAGGCGCGCGGCGTGGATGTGGATTATAAACCGGGTCTGAGTCCCGAGGAACTGAAATCCATCCTCCCCGCCTACGACGGCATCGCCATCCGTTCGGCCACCAAATTGACCGCTGACCTCATCGAGGCGGCCACCAACCTCAAGGTGATCGGACGCGCCGGCATCGGTGTCGACAACGTTGACATCCCTACCGCCTCCAAGCGTGGCGTGATCGTGATGAACGCCCCGTTTGGCAACGCTGCCACCACCGCCGAGTTGACCGTGGCCCTGGCGCTGGCAGCCGCCCGTCACATCCCGGCGGCCACCGCCTCGACCCGTCTGGGCAAGTGGGAAAAAAATGGCTTCATGGGCCGCGAACTGTGCGGCAAGGTGCTCGGCATCATCGGCACCGGCAATATTGGCTCGCTGGTGGTCGAGCGGTTTCTGGGCCTGAAGATGCGCGTGCTCGCCTTTGATCCCTTCATCAGCAAGCAGCGCGCCGAGGATCTGGGCGTCATGCTCTGCCCCACCTTGGAGGAGTTCTGGCCGCAGATCGACGTGCTCACCGTCCACACCCCGCTCATACCCGCCACGCGACACATCGTCAATGCCGCTGCTTTTGAGCGGATGAAAAAAGGGGTGATCATCGTCAACTGCGCGCGCGGCGGCATCATCGACGAGGCCGCCCTGTACGACGCTTTGAAATCCGGCAAGGTGTTCGCCGCTGGTCTGGATGTCTTCGAGCAGGAGCCGGCCCGCTCCAACCCGTTGTTTGAACTCGACAACGTGGTTTTTACCCCCCATCTGGGCGCCTCGACCCACGAGGCCCAGGTCAAAGTGGCGGTGCAGATCGCCGAGCAGATCGCGGATTATCTGTTGAAAGGCACGGTACAGAACGCCCTGAACATTCCGGCGGTCTCCGAGGGAGAGCTTGTCACCTTGCGTCCGTATCTGAATCTGGCCGACAAGCTCGGCACCACGCTGGGGCAGTTGAACGAATCGGGCATCAAGCGCATCGAGGTGCTTTTCGAGGGCGAAGTGGCCTCTTTGAGCCGCAAGCCGATCACCAACATGGTGTTGAACAGCCTGCTCAAGCCGATGCTGGCCGGCGTCAATCTGGTCAACGCCCCGTTGATCGCCGAGGAGCGCGGCATTGAGGTGGTCGAGGCGGTGCGACGTCACTCCAGCAAGGGGTTCACCTCGGCTTTGGGTGTGACCATTACCACCGAAACCCGTGAGCGTTGCATCACCGGCACGCTCCTTTATGGCAAGGAGCCGCGCATTGTCGCCATGAACAACATTCCCATCGAGGCTAATCCCGAAGGGAGTCTGTTGTTTGTGGCCAACAACGATGCCCCGGGTCTGATCGGGCGGGTTGGCACCATTCTCGGGGAGTCGCAGATCAACATCGCCAATTTCCATCTGGGACGCAAGGAGATCGGTGGGCGGGCGATTGCCTTCATCAATGTAGATCAGGAGGTGTCCCAGGAGGTGATGGAGCGGTTGAGCGGGGTGCCCAATGTGGTGGAGGTGCGGTTGGTGCGGTATTGAGGAGGGAGTGGGGAGATAAAAGTAAGTAGTGGGTCGACAGAGCTGATTTGACAGCCTGGCATGATGCGCTTTTACTGGTAAAAAAAAGAGAGGGTCTGGGAGATTCATCTCCCAGGGTTTTGACTTTGACTTTAGCGCGCTCTTTACAAGAAGCATTTTTCGCGCCTTTTGCGAAAAATGCGCCGCGCGCCGCCTTGG
>JAMOBI010000184.1:0-3099 GCA_039908105.1 Magnetococcus sp. YQC-9 | reverse complement strand
CCGCCCGATACCTTCGCCAAACCACGCCCAATCCCCAACGCCTCACGCGCGAGAATCAACTCCTCCAGAGACAAAAAAATCGTCTCGTCCGCTGCATCCTGAAGCATGGACATCCCCCCCCCAAGAGAGCTGGGATTGACTTGATTTCACAATCAGTCGGTCGATTGCAACCGACCACACCTGATTTCGTGGAATAGCCCCCGAACGATCAATAAAGGAGTCATTGTTTTAACACACTCAGGATTATGGGCATCATAACTCACAATGTGCATATTTTCAACCCTGATGTCGGGCATACAGAATTAACTGGTCTGGCGGCCAGTTTACGATGTGCTGTTTTATGGCATGGCGCCGAAACATCCGGCGATCTGTTTTGAGGAACGGAGTAAGCAATTGGATGGCGATCCCTTGCCATGCCGTATCGCCTTGAAAATTCGGACGGGGAGCGCGTCATCCTCCGGTGGCGTCACCAGGAAAAGCGCGCCGGTGTGCTTTTCAACCCAAACCGCACCCGGCTTGGAATGTGTCGTTTTTATTGGTAAGAAAAGAGAGTGTCCGGGAGATTCCGCTCTTTTTTTTACCAATCAAGCGAAACTTCCAAGCTGTCAAATCAGTTCTGTTGACCCACCACAGATGACTCAAGGTTGATCGAATCCTGGCCCCTTTTCAGACTCCGAGGTGACCATTTTTGCAAAATTCAGGAATTTTTCCCTTTTCCTGGAATTGTCGGTAAAACGGTTGGCCAGGCTCAGGAAGCGATCCCTGAGCTCATCAAGAGACTCCTTGGCATTGGAATTGTTGGCATCGATGGAGAGTACGAGACGCAATTTATCCAGGGCATTCTGATTCCCAGGTTGAACCAATCGCCAGTTTTCCAGATCATCCCTGGCCAGATCAAGCAAACGAGCGGTGATGCGCCGTACTCCGGATTGGGCGCCCTCGTGGTCGGGAGAGCGTGCCAGGATTCGTTGATAGCACTCCAGCGCATTTCTGCCCTTGGGTTTGGTCAGGCGTTGCGCCTGCCAATGCCGATTGGCCCTCCTCATCAGAGCGTCGATCTCCCTCTTCTGGCTGACATGGACAACAGCCTGTCTGGGTTCATCCACTTCAAGAGTTGGGGGGTCTGGCGTGTGCAGCGAGACCGGGACGATCCGTGAGCGGGCTGACGCTGGTTTTTCGTGGGCGACGCGGTTCACGACCGGCTCATTGGGCAGATCCAGTTCCATGGCAACCAGTGCTGGATGGACTTCCCTCGATCGCACGCCAGCCGAATCATCCCGTCCAAGAGCGTCTTGCCGAACTGCAGTCGTGGTTGAGATCAACGGGACCGGCCTTTGCCGATCGAACGAAAGCGTATCCTTGTTTTCGATCGGCTGTTGCGGATCGACGGGCGACGACGGCTCCTCGTTCAGGGCGTTTCGCAGGCTCCCGGTTCTGGCCAGCAACTCGTAATACGTTTTGATATAATTGAACTCTTCGGACAGCAGACCGTTTTTCGCGGCAAACAGTTCGTTTTCCGAGTTCAGCAGATCCAGCAGGGTGCGCTTGCCCATTTTGAATTGATCATGGTAGGAGGCAACGACCCGCTTGCTCACCTCGAAGTGCTGCTGTAAAAACCCGATCCGCTCCCTGGACATGGTCAACCGGTTCCATGTCTCCTGGATGCTCGTCTCCACGGTGCGTTGCACCTTATCCTTGTTCTGCCGCGTCTGTTCCACCAGATTGCTCTGTTCCTGAATTCTGGCCCGCCCCGCCCCACCTTCAAACAGGTTCATATTCATCCGCATCAGGGAGGTCAAGGAGTTGCTGTGTCCGACCACACCACCCAGGTTGGCATTGTTGGAGCCGGTCAATTCCAGATCCACCTTGGGATACAGGGTCGCCTTGGCGCTCTCCAGACCCGCTTCGGCGGCTTCCAGATTCAAGCGGGCCTCTTCCATGTCCCAACCGCTGCGCAGAGCACTCTCCAGGGCCTCGTCCACGGAGTTCGGCAACCATTTTTCCCGGGGCTGCGGACGAATCATCTCCGACTCTTTCAAAGCCGGCAGGGCTACGAGTTCAGTGAATTTCGTTTGGGCATTCTTGTAGGCGGCCAGGTTGCTGGCATGATTGGCAGAGGCCAGAAAGGTCCGACTCTTGGCCTGATCAACATCCGCTTCGGTTCCCACCCCGCCTTTGAACTTCTCTTCGACCTTGGCCAGAATGCGCTGGTGCAACAGGACGTTATCTTTGATCAATTCCAGTTGCACGTGCTTTAAAACCAGATCCGTATAGGCGAATGCCGCCTGAAGCGCCACATTGTCTGAGACCAGATTGAGTCTGGCCCGGGCGGCCAGCAATTGCGCCCTGGCCTGGGCCACCTTGGAACGCACCTCGAAGCCGTCGAACAGATTTTGGCGTACCGTCAGAGCGGATTCCCCCCGTTTCATGGAGAGGGCGTGTTCGGATTTACCCAGAAGTTGATTGGCGGACCGGGTGGTGGTGTTGTCCGATTTTTCCTGGCCATATCCGGCGGTAAAATCGACTCTCGGCAGATAGCCAGCCAGGCTTTGCTGAACTTTTTGATCCAGGGATTTGCCATATTCCTGAGCGGCCAGCACCTCCGGATAGCTCTTGACAGCGATCTCGACCGCATCCCGCAGCGTCAACGCCCAGACCGACGTGGCCTGCAGCGGCAGCAGCAGGCAAACAACGACAGAAAGCAGGCGTGGACGGGAACGCCCCACTCCCCGGCATGTCATCCCTGTCGAATTGCCGATCGTTTTCACGGAGATGACCGTGAACCGATCGCATGGCGTGGCAGGAAGTCGTTGCTCATCTTAAGACCTTTGCGATTGAAGAAAAGCACGCATTGTTGGCAAACACGACAAGTTCCTTCTCTTTATACCACAGCTCGATTGCATTGGCACGGAACGATAAAATGGTTTGAGTTTTATATTGACAAATGTATAATTATAGATTGGTGCATCCCTATTGTTAATTAAACCGCACCTGCTTTGGGATGCGTAGTTTTTTGCAAGGCTGCGTGCAAGCTGTGAGCGTCGTTTCCAAAAAGCGGAAACGACGCTCACGAAGGCCGCGCGCGGCGCATTTTTCGCA
>JAMOBI010000017.1:0-41474 GCA_039908105.1 Magnetococcus sp. YQC-9 | reverse complement strand
AACAATCCCGCGAACATGGCCCAAGAACAAAGCCGCGTGACAGAGGCTTTAAGGTTTGGTGACTGGCGTGCCAGCCCGTCGCAACCTGTCAAATCAGCTTGGTTGATCCAGACTTCTGCGAAGGCCGTGTACAGCACATTTTTCGCAGAAAGGGCGAAAAATGCTTTTTTTATAAAGCGCGCAAAGTCAAAAGCAAAACCCTGGGAGAGGAATCTCCCAGACCCTCTCTTTTTTTTACCAGTAACTACACATTTCAAGCTGGGTGCGGTTTATAAAGCCCACTACAACACCAGGCAGGTCACGATCGATTCACACCGGAAGCGCATCCTGTTTGTCTGATAAACGAGGTTTTCATGGCTGTACATTCGAGACCACTCTTGCTGGTCTTTTTTTTAAGCCTGTTGCTCGGATTCTGGCTGTTGCCTGACGTTTGTTTGGCCGCAGCACCGGTCGGCAAGGGGCGCGATCCGGTCTTCAATGCCCAGACCGCCGTGGAGACCAGCCAGGCAGCTCTCGGACGCACGCTGGAAAGCTATTCTTTCACCAATGCTGCGGGAGAGAAGGTCGAACTTTCCTCTTTTCTGGGCAAGCCGCTCATCATCAGTCTGGTCTATTCCAGTTGCTACCATACCTGTTCCATTGCGAGCCGCTACCTGGCTTCGGTGGTCGAAAAAGCGCGTGAGACCTTCGGCGAAAAGAGTTTTCAGGTGGTCACCATCGGCTTTGATACCCGTTATGACACGCCGCGCGCCATGGCAAACTTCGCTCATCAACAAGGGATCGATAAACAACCCGATTGGATTGTTCTGAGCGCCTCGGCTGACACGATCACACGTCTTACGCATCAATTGGGATTTGTGTATGCCCCCTCCCCGAAGGGATTTGATCATGTGGTTCAAGCCACAGTGGTCGATGCCCAGGGAGTCATCTATCGACAGGTCTACGGCGAGACCTTCCAGACCCAGCTGCTGACTGAGCCGCTGCGTACGCTGATTTTGGGAACCCCGCCGAGTGAAAACGAGACGCCGGTCGAGGAGTTGGTGCGTCGCGTACGCTTCTTCTGCACCACCTACGATCCGTTAACTGATTCATATCGTTTCGATTATTCCATTTTTATCGGCATGTTCTGCGGTGGAACGGTCATTCTTGGTACTCTTTATTGGGTGTTGCGTGAGTGGTGGCGCGCACGCAGAAAATCACGCACATCCAGTAATGAAACCGAGGTCTTTTGACGCCGGATTCGCAACCCCTTGACAATGCAAATGAAGAGCGCTTGGCAGGGAAAATGCTATTCTAGGCTTCAAGCGACAACCCCTGCTTCTCGGAGCGACTTATGGAAACTTTACGGATCATTTCCAAGAAAAACGATTACGAAATTTACGATACGATTGAAAAGATGACTGTTATTAAAGGAATCGAGACCTATCAAACCGCTCTCATTCTGCAAAGAAAGCTCACCAAGCTCAAGCGGGATGCCACGGCCTATTCGATGCGTCCGACTCATCATCGCGCGACCATCAGTTGATCAAACACCCTTCGATTCCCCGGTGAGACTCCCTCATGGAGACGCAATCCGCACTGCTGGCCACGCTGCGCTATTGGCGAGAGTGCGGGATTGATCGTCTCACGGGGGAGGAGTATGGTTGGCACCAGGCTTCCCTGCTGCTGCCGTCCGTAACCTCGTCGCGGCTGTCGGTGCCGATCGATCCCCAATTTACGAAGGCTCCCCAGATCAACCTTGTACCGGAGCCTCCCAAAATTTCTGTGGACCGCCTGTTGACCGCTCCGGTTGCTCCTGAAGAGCGCTCCGTTCTGTTTGCCGAGCGTGCCAGCAGGGTGGCGGTTTGTCAGGCTTGCGGCCTCTCTTTGACCAGACGCCGTGCGCTCTACGGGGCGGGTGCTCTGGATGCATCGCTGGTCTGGGTGACCGATGCCCCGAGTGAAGCGGATGAGCAGGAGGGTGCGCCACTGTCCGGTGAGGTGCGAGAACTGTTTGCCGGCATGCTGCGTGCGTTGGGATGCAAAAGAGAGGAGGTCTACGTGACCTGCGTGGTCAAGTGTCGTCCGCCGGCGGATCGCACCCCTCGAGGGGATGAGATCCGATTGTGTCAGCGCTATTGGATCGAAGAGATTGAGACCATTCGTCCAAAGGCGATTGTCGCCATGGGAAAACTGGCGGTGGAGACGTTGTTGGGAGCGGTGGAGCGGTTGGTGGGTGCTCGTGGAGAGTTGCACGCCTGGCGTGGAATTCCCGTCGTTGTGACTTATCATCCGATCTATTGTCTGCGTGCGCCGTTAGCCAAGCGAGCGGTGTGGGATGATCTGCGACTGTTAAAAAAACTACCAGGTCAACAGAACTGATTTGACGGCTTGGCAGTTTCGCTTTACTGGTAAAAAAAAAGAGAGGGTATGGGAGATTCCTCTCCCAGACCCTCTCTTTTTTTTACCAGTAAAAGCGCATCATGCAGGCTGTCAAATCAGTTCTGTTGACCCACTACGCATCCCAAAGCAGGCGCGGTTTAAACCGCTACCAGCTTGGCAGTTTCGCTTGATTGGTAAACCGCACCTGCTTTGGGATGCGTAGTTTTTTGCAAGGCTGCGCGCAGCGCATTTTTCGCAAAAGGCGCGAAAAATGCTTCTTTTGAAGAGCGCACTAAAGTCAAAAACAAAGTCCCAAAGGCTTCGCCCTTGGAACCCACCAGGGGGATAATCCCCCTGGACCCCTATTAATGGAACTACGCATCCCGTGATGGTTGCGGTTTAAATGGGTCTTGCGGGTCGCAGGCCCCCTGCAAGGGAACAACTCCCGCATGATTACTTTTGATCAATCCAACACCACGCGGTTGCGGCCATGACTCTTGGCCAGGTACAACGCCCGATCCGCCGCCTCGCGCAAGGTCTCCATGCAACCGTGCTGAGTGAGAGTGGCGATGCCGGCGCTGAACGTGCACGAGAAATTTCCCTTGGGTGATTGAAACACCACCTTGCCGAAGTCAAGACGCAACTCATTGATCAGACGGGAGGAGCGTTCCAGGGTGGCATCCTGGAGGATCACCGCGAACTCCTCGCCACCGTAGCGTCCCACCACGTCGGAGTGACGCAACCGTTGATTCAAAACGCGCGAGAGTGCCAAAATCACCTGATCGCCCACCGGATGTCCATGGGTATCGTTGACCGATTTGAAGTGATCGATGTCAATCATCGTGAAACACAACGTGGTCTTGTTGCGTTGGGCTGTGGCGATGGCGTTTTCCAACAGTTGTGTGGTGGTGGTGTGGTTGAACAGGCCGGTGAGACTGTCGCGCGTCATGAGGGAGCGCAGGGTACGCATCCGTTCGGCACGCACCGCCACGGCATTGATTAAATCCTCCGAGTTGACCGGTTTGGTCAAAAACCCCTCCGCACCGATGCGCATGGCCGAATCCTGTTTCTTGCGATCGGTCTCGCCGGACAAAAAGACGATCGGCAGGCCGACATAATCGGGAATCTGCCGGATCAGTCGCGCCAGATCACGCCCATTGCAGGAGGGCATGTACATGTCCATGAGCACCAGATCGGAGCGGAATTCGCGCAACTCATCGAGAATCCGACCCGGATCACCGAGGCAACGGGTCACCATGCCCGCACCTTCGAGAATCAAGGCATGATACTCGGCGATCTCCGGCTGATCGTCGACCACCAGGATCCGATACGGATCGGCCTGCTGCTGACCGGTCAAACCGTCAAGCGCGGAGACCAGCTCCATGGCGCGCGCCGGCTTGAGAAAATAGGCTTCACCACCTGCGCGTACCGCATCCAGACGGGCAGCGAAATCGGTCCGGGCCGACAGAAACAGGGTCGGGATCTCTCGTTCGATCTCCTGTTGCAGGGCAGCCACCGCCCGGGTGCCGGCATCGTGACCCGAGGGGAACATGATGTCCATGATCACCGCGTCAGGCCGGTGATTCAATACCGCCGCACGCAACGAGTTGGGATCGGTGAAGGTCATGGTCTTGAAACCAAAACAGCGCAATTGGTTGGACATCTGATCGAGGGTCAATACGTCGTCATCACAGATGTAAACCTGGCGTCCACGCCGCTCCAATCCATCCTCGAAAACCTCCTTGTCGTCCGACTTGGCACCATCCTGCACCGTTGAATCAGCCTCTCCCTGGCTCTTGGTCACCTCATCGGCCATCGAAGCGAGCAGATCCAGATACTCCTCCAGCCGCGCCAACCAGGTTTCGGGTGCGATCTCTTCCAAGGTCACGGCATGCCGGGCGGTCCACTCCTCGCCTTGCGAGGCGGCCACTCCCAACTCCCGCAAACCGAACGAACGTCCCGTCCCTTTCACGCCATGAAAGAACTGGTGCATCTCATCGATCAGAGCCGCATCGCCGGGACTCTGTTTGAGTGCATCAAGCAGTTGTCGGGCATGGGTGATCCGTTCCGGCAGTTGCTCGATGAAAACCGCGCGCAACCGGGCAATCCGCTCCTGCACCGATGATGGACCCTTGCTCATGACCGTTCACCTCCGTGGTCTCCAATAGGCATTCGACGTACTCATCCCGATCCACGACGTGCCAGAACTTCCGCCATCATGTTCGGCAGGCTCTCCTCCAGGGTGAAATCCTTGGTCAGGCAACCATCGAGACGCGGTTCCCTGGCCAGTGGACCCTCCGGATCATCCCCGGTCAAGAGAATGAATGGCCGATCATCCCCCCTCCCACGTAATTCGCCGAACAGTTCGATCCCCGAGACGAGCGGCATGTTCATGTCGCTGATGATCATGGCGAAATCATTCCCGTCCTCAAGCGCGTCCAAGGCCTCCACCCCGTTTTCGACCAGCACCACCGCATGCCCCGCCCCTTCGAGCACGGCCATGGTCATCTCGCCGGCAACCGGATCGTCATCCACCACCAGAATACGCATTGCCCCTCCTTACCTCTCTCATGCGTGACCGCGCCATCCCAACAGATTGCGCAGGGTATCCACCAGGTTGCCTTGAGAAAAATCCCCCTTGACGATGTAGGCATCCGCTCCTGCCCGCATCCCGCGCTGTTTGTCCTCCTCGCGATCGCGTGAGGTGAGGATGATGATCGGTTTGTCCCGATAACGCTCCTCGCGCCGCAACCGCTCGGTGAGTGAAAAACCGTCCATGCCCGGCATCTCCACGTCGGTCAACACCGCGTCGAACTCCGATGCCAGGGCGTGTCGCAAACCGTCCAGACCATCCTCGGCCAGGGTGACGCTGAATCCGCACGCCTCCAAAAGATCCTTTTCGATCTCGCGTGTGTTGAGCGAGTCGTCGACCACCAGCACCCGGTCATGCGTAACCGTGCTTTTTTGAAAAACGATCTTCTCTTTAAGTACCCGCACGCGACGTGCCCGCTCGAAGAGGGCAGGGGCATGCAGAACGCTCACCAGGGCATTCTCACCGGTCACCACCAATCCGGAGAGCAGCGACACCGTCTTCATCATCTCTGGCACCGGGTGCAGCACCATGTCGTGCTCATCGAGCAGCGCATCCACCTCCAGGGCGATCTTTTCATCGCGCACCAGCAAAACCACCAGCAGCATGCCAAACCGCTCACCCGGATCGATCGGGCCATTCGACATGAATGATTTTCCGGGCAGATCAGGCAGTTCGAGCAATTCGTTCAAGCGCAACAGCGGCACGAATTCGTTGCCGAGGATCACCATGCTCCGTTCACCCACCTCAAGCGTCGCCGTGCGGGGCACCCGTTTGAGCAGGCTGACATGGCGCGCCGTGAAACCAAATACACGACCCGCCACCTCCACCAGGAGCACCCGTACCAAAGCGAGCGAAAATGGCACCCGCAGCCGCAAGGTCGTGCCCAGACCCACCCGGGTCTCAAGATCGATTGCGCCGCGCAATTCATCCTGCACGCTCTGGCGTACCACATCCATGCCAACCCCGCGTCCCGACAAATCTGTCACAAAATTCGCAGTGGAGAAACCCGGCAGAAAGATCAGATCCAAAATTTCGCGCTCGGTCAAAGTCGCGGCACGCTCCTCGTTGATCACCCCCATGCGGATCGCCTTGGCGCGTACCTTGTCAAACGCGATGCCGGCGCCATCGTCCTCGATCTCGATCACCACCTGACCCGACTCGTGACGCGCGGAAAGCGTCAGGCGTCCCTGTTCCGGTTTGCCACTGGCCCGCCGCGCCTGCGGACTCTCCAGACCGTGATCAATGGCGTTGCGCAACAAGTGAATCACCGGATCGGAGAGCTTGTCGATGATGCGCCGGTCCAGTTCGATCTCGCCGCCCTTGACCTGACAGATCACCTGTTTGCCGACCGATCGGGCCAGATCGCGCACCAGCCCCTGTGCCGGCTCGAAGATTACCGCCAACGGCAGCATGCGCATCATCAGGGTTTTGTCGTGCAGCTCGTTCATCAACCCTTCCTGATCGTGGGCATCCTCACGAAGACGCAGCGCAAAACGGTGCAGCGCTGCGCCAAACTCCTCCCGATCGACAGCATGCACCGACTGCCGTTCCAACTCGACCACCTCGATCAGTCGCTGCCGCATGCGGGTGTGACTGGAGAGCAATTCGCCCATCAGCTTGATCAATTCGTCCAGCTTGGTCAAACGCACCCGCACGGTATCGGAACTTTTCAGTCGAGCTTCGGGCTGCGTGGCATTCGATGGAACAATCGGTTCCGCAGACACGGCGGGAGCAGAGGCACTCGAAGCAGCAATCGGGGAGGGGGCGGCGACCGGGGATGCGGGGGGAGCAGCCGCCGTGACATCAGCGGCTGGAACCGGGGGGCTGTTCGCCACAGCCAGACGGATCAGGTTGGCCAGCAATGCCGGATCCACAGGGGTCAGCTTCGCGGCATCCGGGGTTTCAGCCAACCGATCCACCTGGGCGCTGATCTCCTCCAAGGCACGATGCAGCCACTCTCCCATCTCCGGATGAAAACCGCCTTTGCCGTCGCGCAGCACACCCAGGATATCCTCGATGCGGTGCGCGGTCTCGGTGATTGGATCGAGTTTGAGCATGCGCGCCGAACCTTTGATGGTGTGCGCGGAGCGAAATATCGCGTGCACCACCGCCCCATCACCACTCTCCAGGCTCGACAACCCCTCGTTGAGCTGTCGAAGATGATCGCGCGCCTCCTCGACAAAACGCAGAATGAATTTTTTCAAATCGATGGCCACCGCTTACCTCGTGGAGAGAACGGTTGGGGTGGTATCAAGTTTTTCCAGCTGATGAGCGCACAGAAAACGAATCTCGGCCACCGGCAACTCCACCGGCAGATGACGCAAACCACTCTCCGGACGCGGTGTGGACAAAAGGTGCATCACCACCCGATAGGCGCGTCGGGCCCGTTCGGTCTCATGACCGGCACGATAGAGATCAGCCAGGTAATAGTGCGCTGGCCAGCAGAGATGCTCCCGGTAAACCGCCTGCTTGAACCAATCGATCGCCTCGTCACGCCGCTTGCGCCACTTGGCAACCACCCCCAACAGCCAAATGGCATCGATCGAACCCGGATCCGCGCTCAAAGCCAGCCTGGAAAGCTGTTCAGCCACATCGAATTCACGCCGTTCGATCAACAGATGAGCCTTGAGCAGCGTGGCACCGACATGGTTGGGATGGTTGACGAGCAGGGCATCGAGCCTCGCCAATGCCTCATCATAACGCTTGTCGCTCAGCAACAACCGTGCTTGATCCAACCCCCCATCCGCAACCGTCGCCTCCTCTTGACAAGGGGTGGGAATCGTTTCTCGCGCACTCCCGTTTGACAACGTAAACGTACAGGATGGGGGGAGAACCCCCTCACCCCCCACCTGTGGAACTCCCTGCGCAAGTCCCACGGTGAAATGCGGATCGGGCATGACGACCCGGTCGTCGCTGGCAGGCCTCCGGGAGATCTCTTTTGCAGACCCGGCAGCCGCCATATCCGCTTTGGTAAAATGAAACAGTCCATCCTCCTGCACGAGACGCAGCCCCCCCAGATCATTGGCGAGCGTTTCGGAAGCGGCTACGATCAAAATGCCATGGTCGCTTAACATCGAGGCAACGCGCTCCAGAACCCTCTGGCGCGTCGGCAGATCAAAGTAGATGGAGACATTGCGAAACAGCAGAATATCGATCTCCCGGAACTCCGGGATGATTGGATCGCTCAATAGATTGAAGGCATGAAACGTCACAGCCCGCTTGACCGACTCCTTCAGGCAGTAGTGACCCTTATCCCGATGAAAGTAGTGATGTTTCCAGGAGTCATCGACCCCACGAAAGGAGAATTCCGAGTAACAGCCGCGTCGTGCCTTGGCCAGGACCATGCTGTCGATGTCGCAACCGTGAAAGGAGAAGAGCGCCCCAAGTCCGCTCCCATACCGTTCCATCAGCGCCATGACCAGGGAGTAGGGCTCTTCGCCCGAAGAGCAGCCGGCACTCAAGATTCGCACCGGCCCCATCCCCTGACGCAGCTGAAGCGTGCGGGGAACGATCTTTTCGACCACCAGGCGCAATTGTTCAGGTTCGCGAAAGAAGAAGGTCTCGTTGATGGTCAAGCGGTTGACCAACTCCTGGAATTCACGCGCATTGGCGCGCAAGCGCAACAGATACTCGCCGGGGTTGATCCCGTGCGTCCGGATCCGCTCCTCCAAGGCACGCAACAGGTTGCCCTCGTTGTTGGCATCGAAGGTCAGACCGCAGAGGTTTCGGATCAGCGTTTTGAAGGGTTCGGGATCGAGCATCATCGTCCGCCCCCTCCCGGCACCGGATCCGCCAGCGCCAACCGGACCATCTCATCACCGATCACCTCCAAAGGGACGATCCGCTGCACGCCACCGGTTAGAATCGCCACCTGATTCATGCCGAAGATCAGCGAGCTGGCCTCATCCTGAGCCAGGGTGATGCCCCCTTTGCGGTGGATGTGGGCAATCCCCGCCGCGCCGTCGCTCCCCATGCCGGTCAGGATGATCCCCACCGCCCGCGAACCGAACACATCGGCCACCGATTGCAACAACCGGTCACAGCTGGGGCGGTAGATGTCCCCCTCCTCACGAGGCAAGAGCGCCAGTCGACGCTGCGGGGTAACGATGCCGTTGAACTCCGAAGGGATGATATGGACCACGCCGGCCTGCGGGGTGTCGCCAATGGCCGCCAGACGGACCGGCAGACGGGTCACGGTGCCCAGCCAATCGACCAACCCTTGGGTGAAACCATCGGCGATGTGTTGTGCGATCACCACCGGGCAGGAGAAATCGTTCGGCAATGCTGAGAGAATCCTGGCCAACGCCTGCGGGCCACCGGTCGAGGAGGCGATGGCGAACATCCGAGGATAAATGAAGGGGTTGCAGGCGTCGTGCGACAAGGGACGCGCAATCGCTTGAGAACATCTTTGCTTGGGCTTGATGCGCGTTACCACCGTCACCCCGGCCAACAGGCGCACCTTGTCGACGAACCAGTCGGCCCCTTCGGCAGAGAGGCCCGGTTTTTCCACCACATCCAGCGCGCCAAGCTGGGTCGCTTCCAAAGCCTCGCGAACGCCGGCAGCACTGCTGACCACCAGGATCGGCACCGCCTTGGCGCACATGATCTCCTCGATGGCCGCAAGACCGTTCATCACCGGCATCTCCAGATCCATGGTGATCAGATCCGGACGCAGCGAACGGGCCAGCTCCACCGCCTGCCGGCCATTGGAGGCCTCTCCGACCACTTCGATCCCGTCGGCATCCTCCAACAGCTGCTTGAGGATCTGTCGGGCCATCAGGCTGTCATCGACGATGAGGACGCGGATCACTGACAACATCTCCCCAAAATTGTCATAAAGCCATCAATTTAACTCGCGCCAGGGATTGATCACGGTTAATTCTGGAAAACGGAAATCTTTTTCATTGCGTGTGACAAGGGATAATCCATGTTGCAACGCCGTGGCTGCCAAGAATGAATCCACTGCGGGAAGGGTTCGTTGGCTGCGACCCAACAAAAGTCCCCAACGATCCGCAACAGCTTTGTCGATGGGCAATATTCGATTGCCGAACCAGTGCATTAGCTCGACTCCCAGCCAATATCGTAAATGATCCTGACACTCAACAGGGGATAATTTTTCAACACCTCTGCGAATTTCGCCAATTGTCAGCACGCTGATAAACAGTGAATGCTGCGGCTGAGGTTCCAACCAGGCCATAAGGTACTCACTGGGTTTGGCTCGTACGGTTTCTGAAACGATGTTGGAGTCCAGGAGATAATTCATAATTCAATCTCACGAGCTCCGCTCCGGTCCCTTTCCATATCCAAATCCACACCCATAAGGGGCGAAGAACGCATGAACCCGACAAACGAGAGAGACCCACAAGTCAAGCGAAGATACTCTTCACGGCTCATGACAACTGCGGTTTGTTGATCCTGCCACTCAATTTGTTGCGGACCTTCGGTGAATGCTTTATGAAGAAGGGCATTCAAATGGGGCTCAGCCTGCTGCAATGACCAGTTTTCCATCTTTATTCTCCACTCGGATCAGCCTTTTCCCCCGTTTGACGACTCCATCAATTTGAATTGACCCACCATGTTTTCCAGCCGTTCTGATAGACCCAGCATCTCCCGGCTCACCTGCGAGATGCGGGTGATCGACTGGGCGGTGACCGAGCTGGCGGAGACGATCTCCCGCAGAGCGACCACCACCTGGTTGCTGGCGATTTTCTGCTGCTGGGTGGAGAGCGAAATCTGCTGGGCCGCGTGGGTGGTCGTTGTGGCCGCCTTGACGATCTCGCCGAGTCTCTCCGCAGTGTTGGTCGAGGCGGTTGTTCCGGCCACAACACCCATGGAGCCTCTTTCCGAATTGACCACCAGCCGGCTGATCGAGTCCTGAATCTCGTTGATCTTGGTTTCGATCTCCTTGGTGGAGTCGGTGACGCTGTCGGCCAGACGACGGATCTCGCCGGCAACCACCGAAAAACGTCGTCCCGCCTCGCCGGCGCTCGAGGCCTCCAACGCGGCATTGAAGGCGATCAGACGGGTCTGATCGGCCAGATTGTCGATGATCTCCATCACCTTGCCGATCTGTTTGGATTTGGTCCCCAGCTCGACGATCTCTTTCAACACGAGTTGCCGGTCGTCACGAATGTCGCTCATGCGTCCCAGCACGGTCTGCATCGCCTCGGAGCCTTTGCGGCTGCCGTCCAGGGTCTGATTGGCGATATCGACCACCGAGCGGGCCTGTTCAGCGATCTGGTTGGAAGAGGCGGAGAGCTCTTCCATGGTCGAGGTGATCTCGGCGACCGACGAGGACATTTGCGTGGAGGTGGTCGCCTGTCCGGCCACTGCGTCGGAGATCTCGCGAGCAGCCTGATGCACCTGAGCAGCGCGGGTATCGACCTCAGAGGCCATTTCGTGAAGTTTTAAACGCATGTCGTCGGTGGCACGGGCCAGATCGGCCAGTTCGTCCCGACCGTCGAGCGGCACCGGCACGGAGAGATCCCCGGATGCCACCCGATTGACCCCATCCACCACCGCCTGGAGACGCCCGACCAGGTGCCGGGCGATCAGCATGGCCATCAGAAGACCAAAAAGAATCGAGAGTGTTCCCACCCCCAGGGAGGAGATGCGCGCATGACGCAGGGCCTCCAGATAGGCGGTGCTCTCCATGGAGATTTCGATCACCCCAATCGATTTGCCGGCAAAGTCGGTGATCTCCGAGGCCAGCACGGCATGCACCTCACCGTGGATCTCGCGATGTTCGAGCTGCGGTTCGCCGTTCATGGCTTTTTTCAGAATTTCTGTCTCCAGCAGCGGTTTGGGCCCCAGGTTCGAGCCCATGGTCTTGAAACCATCCGCATCCAGAAGGTGCAGGCCGACATCCACGCCGTTGCGTTTCTTGAAAGTGTCGAAAAACGACTGTCCGAAGGAGAGTCCGAATTCCACCGAGCCCAGATGTTTGCCGTTCTGGAAAACCGGCACCACGCCGCGCGCACCGAGTCCGGCCACACCGCCCTCGACTCCATAAGCAGCCTTGAGCTGCTTGTTGGTCGCCGTCACCGTATGCCGGAACGCGGAAAGGTCATCCCCATATTTTTCCGGCTTGTGAACCCGAAACCAGGAGGTGGCCGGCGGGGTGTGGAACTGGAACTGTTCGACCCCGTGATGCTTCGTCAATTCCGAAAAGCCGGCCAAGAACAGTTCGCTGATCCCCTTGCGATCGCCGGCGGCGAATTTATCCTGTACCAGGGGAATATTGGCAACCAAGGCGCTCATCGAGACCGCAGTCCGACTTTCGGCGGCGATGGCGTTGTGCACTGCCTTCAGATGCGCCTCGAGCGCGGCACGTTCGGACTGAAGAATCAGATCGCTCATGTTGTTCAGATTGGTGATGGTCAGCAACGTGCCGACCAGCACGATGGCAAACCCCATCGCCACCATGATCTTGGCCCAAAGACGCAATTGTCTTAGCATGCCTCTCCTCGCTCAACGCTGGTTTTTGTTCATGATGAAAACAACTCTTCCCAGGAGTCCACCTGCCAAAGGCGTTGACTCCAGATTCCAATCTCCTCTTTGTTCCCGCTGCTCACCCGTTGACGCACCTCCCAAGGCAGGTTGCCGAAACGGCTCTCGAGCATCTCGATCAACAGTTCGCTTCTGCCTTCCAGCCGCCCTTCCAATCGTCCTTCCTGGCGCCCTTCCAGTTTGCCCAACCCATAGGAGGACTCCACCATGCTGGCCTGATAGTGCAGATTGTCCTTGTAGGCGGCATAGGCTCGACGTTCGGGTTCCGGAAGGCCGAACAGATCGAACTGCTCCTTGGCCCGGCGCAACCCTTTGGCGGTGAACTCCTCGCGAATCTCTTCGTTTTTTAGAAAATAGATCCACTCATCCAGGGTGTCGTGTGCCAGATCGTCGAACCGATTGACCTTGATCAGGTAATACTCCGGAAAAATCTCGGCGACCGATTGGCGTTTGAACATCGCCTTCTGGCCGTCGTTGAGCCGCAACTCGTCTTTGGCGTGCAGCCCCAGAAAGATGGTGGTGCCGTGATAGATGTAATCCTCTCCCTGGCCGAGGTCGAAGTAGAGGATGCTCACCGAGATCGCCTTGACCACATCCGAGTAGGGACGCCCCTCGGCCAGGTGTTCGGTGACCGCGCGCGACGTGCCGTAAAGAAGCCGGTGGAAATAGTCCAGCTCCCGTTCGTATTGAACCTCGATCAGGATGAGTTCGCCGCGACCGTTGCGAACCTTCAGATCCACCTTGTTGTTCTTATCGAAGCGATCCAGTTTGTTGCTTTCACTCTCCAGCACCTCCAGGATGAGGATCTCCTCTTTGAGCAGTTCGCTCAAGAAACCCTCCAGGATTTCAAAATTGGCCTTGCTGCGCAACAGCCGCTTCAAGGCCCAATCGAAGCTGATCAAGCGACGCTGGGTACTCATCCGCTAATTCCCCTCCACGCGGCTCAAATCGCGCACCGCGCCCTTGGCCGCCGAGGTGGTCAAGGCGGCGTAGGCGCGCAGGGCTGCCGAGACCGGACGTTCGCGCCCCTCCGGGTGGAAGCGGGTGATCGCGGCGCGTCGAGCTGCCAATGTGGCGCCATCGACCGCCAGATGGATCGATCGGTTGGGGATGTCGATCTCGATTCGATCGCCCTCTTCGACCAAGGCGATGGCCCCCCCTTCGGCGGCCTCCGGGGAGACATGACCGATCGAGAGTCCGGAGGTGCCGCCGGAGAAACGTCCATCGGTCACCAGGGCGCAGGCCTTGCCAAGTCCCTTGGATTTCAAGAAGCTGGTCGGATAGAGCATCTCTTGCATGCCCGGCCCGCCGCGCGGCCCCTCGTAGCGGATGATCACCACATCACCCGCCTGGATCCGATCCCCCAGGATCGCCTCGCAGGCCGCCTCCTGGCTGTTGAAAAGGCGCGCCGGACCGGAAAATTTCCAGATCGACTCATCCACCCCGGCGGTTTTGACGATGCACCCCTCTTGCGCCAGATTTCCGAACAGCACCGCCAGTCCGCCATCTTTGGAGTAGGCGTGCGCCGCATCGCGGATGCAGCCGGCAGCGCGATCCAGATCGAGCGACGACCAGCGTTGATCCTGCGCAAAGGGCTCGGTGGTCACCTTGCCACCCGGTGCGGCCAGATGGCGCATCTTGGCCGCTTCGGAGGCAACAGGCGAAGCGATATCCTCACGCTCCAGCGCCAAAGCCAGGGTCGGGGCGTGCACCATGGTGCAGGAGTCGTGCAACAGGCCGGCGCGGCGCAGCTCGCCCAGAATCGCCGGGATGCCGCCCGCACGATGAACGTCCTCGATGTGGTAGCGATCGGTCGAAGGGGCCACCTTGCACAAACAGGGCACGCGCCGCGACAGACGGTCGATGTCGTCCATGGTGAAGGGCACATCGCCCTCGCGTGCGGCGGCCAGCAGATGCAACACGGTATTGGTCGAGCCGCCCATGGCGATATCGAGCGACATGGCATTCTCGAACGCTTGAAAAGTGGCAATCGAGCGCGGCAGAACGGATGCGTCGTCCCCTTCGTAATAGCGCTTGCACAACGAGACGATCAGTCGGCCCGCCTCCAAAAAGAGGGACTTGCGATCGGCATGGGTGGCCAGAAGCGTCCCGTTGCCGGGTAGGGCGAGCCCCAGGGACTCCATTAAGCAGTTCATCGAGTTGGCGGTGAACAACCCGGCGCACGAACCGCAGGTCGGACAGGCGGAGCGTTCGATGGTGGCCAGATCGACGTCCGAGACCGCCGAGTTGCCAGCGGCGATCATCGAGTCGATCAGATCGAGCTTGCGGGTGGTGCCATCGCTCAAATTCGCCTTGCCGGCCTCCATCGGGCCGCCGGAGACAAAGACCGCCGGGATGTTGAGTCGCATCGCGGCCATGAACATGCCGGGGGTGATTTTGTCGCAGTTGGAGATGCAGACCATGGCGTCCGCAGCATGGGCATTGACCATGTATTCGACCGAATCGGCGATGATCTCGCGCGAGGGCAGGGAGTAGAGCATGCCGCCGTGACCCATGGCGATGCCGTCATCAATGGCGATAGTATTGAATTCACGCGGAATTCCGCCTGCGGCACGGATTTCGTCGGCAACCAGGTCTCCCAGATTCTTCAAGTGGACATGACCGGGGACAAACTGCGTATAGGAGTTGGCCACGGCGATGATCGGGCGACCGAACTCGGATTCACGGATGCCGGTGGCGCGCCACAAGGCACGCGCACCCGCCATGTTGCGGCCATGGGTGGAAACGCGGGAACGATAAGCAGGCATGAATCTCTCCGGATAGTGACCTAATTATGAACGATCAGGGTGAAAGTGGATTGTCAACCAATCCATTGTGGTGAATAATGACCTCATCTCACCAGGGAGGGTAGAGAAAAAACCATCTGGCTTTCTTTTTTTATATCGATCCAAGGTCCATGGCGCAGTTCATCAACATCCATCCGAAAAATCCCCAGCCACGCCTGATCTCCCAGGTGGTGGACGTGCTGCGCGAGGGTGGGGTGATCGTCTATCCCACCGACACCACCTACGGGTTGGGGTGCGGCATCTCCAGCCGCAAGGGGGTGGAGCGGATCCTGCGCATCAAACAGCTGGCCAACTCCCATCAGCTGTCGATCCTGGTTTCGGACCTCTCGGATATCGCCCGCTACGCTCGGGTCGACAACGCCACCTATCGACTCTTGAAACGGTTTCTCCCCGGACCCTACACCTTCATCCTGGATGCGACCCGCGAGGTTCCCAAAACCATTCTGCCGCGCCGCAAGACCATCGGCTTGAGAATCCCGGATCACCCGATCTGTCTGGATCTGTTGAAAAACCTTGGCGAACCGCTGCTCTCCACCTCGATGCGTTTTGCCAACGAAGCGGAAATTTTAAGCGATCCTTTCATCATCCACGAACGAACGGATCACTTGGTCGATCTGGTGATCGATGCCGGTATCCTGCCGGCTTCCCCTTCCACGGTGGTCGATCTCACCGGACCAATCCCGGAGGTGTTGCGTGCCGGGGCAGGGGATCCAACCGTGTTCACCGGTTGATCCGTCACCTCTCCATCCGAACCAACCACCCGTTGATACGGCGTAAAGCGATTCCATGTTCAAATTCTTCGTTGTAATGGCCATTTTCGGTGGCATCGTCTACTACACGATGCGCAAACGCAACATCCAGATCGGCTTGAGTCCGAGTGGACAGGAGGCGCTCCTGGGGACGATACAGCGACTCTGGGGATGGCTTTTGCGACGGATTGGTCTGTAATTAACAAAAGCCTCGTTTCAACCCGGATCCGGCAGTTGCGGGTGATTGCAGGTGCCAAACCGCACCCATTTTGGGAAGCGTCGTTTTTCGCAAGGCTTGAGTGCAAGATGCGGGAGACGTTTCCAAAAAGCAAAAAACGACTCCCGCGAAGGCGGCGCGCGGCGCATTTTTCTAGAAAAGGCGCGAAAAATGCTTCTTTTGAAGAGCGCGCTAAAGGCAAAACCCTGGGAGAGGAATCTCCCAGACCCTCTCTTTTTTTTCACCAATAAAAACCACACATTCCAAGCTGGTTGCGGTTTAAAGCTCACTCCACGCAATAATACCGGGTGGAGATCTCGACGATCGATCGTTCCAGTTTGTTCAGTTCTCGCGTCTTGCGTTGAATCTCGGCGTGCAGGTTGGCAATCGACTCGCCGATGAAGGCGCGAATCGCCATGCCGTGCCCCTCCACGGGGGTGGCGTTCAGCTGACTCTCGAAATCGTTCAACGCAGCAAGATAGCCGGCCAACTCCTCCTTGAGACGCATCACCGTTTTCTGCTGTTCGTCCAGCTGTTCCAGTAATCCCGAACCCTTGCGGAGATTGCCCTGGTTGAAATAATCGGCGCGCCGGTCCATGAAGGTCTGCTGTGCGGCCCGGAAACGGGTGGTCCACTCCCGGGCCCAGCCGCCTGAAGAGCGTTCAAGCAACTCCCAACGCTCGCGCAGTTGACGCATCTCCCTGGCACCCTTGCGCCACTCCGTGGACCAGGCCAATGCCTCGGCCCGTTCCACCAATCCGGCAATCTCACCGATGACGACGTTATCGACCGTGCCATCGGTCGGATCCGAGGCGATCATCAACCGATCACCTGAAACGCCCGGATCGCCCCCTCACCGGTCTTGACATACCCCATGGGCTGGGTCTTGACCAGACTCTGCACCAGCGCGAAGGTGGTTTCCGAAAGCACGACATCGCCCGGAGGGGCGACCTCTTGCACGCGCCGGGCGAGATCCACACTTTCCCCTATCAGCAGAATGGTTTTGTCGCGCGCGGCAATGCTCTCCAAGGCCCCGAGGATCACCCGTCCGGAGTGGATGCCGGTCTGGATGCGCAATTCCGGGTTGTCGGTACGACGCTTAAGATCGGGAAGTGCCTGGTGCAGGGCGCGGGCGCATTCGATCGCCTGCATCGCCCCCTTGTCCTGGTTGCCGAAGGAGACGATCAGATGATCCTCCTGAATGCGATCCACGACCGCTTCGCAGCGCTCCAGCACCTCCCCGAGGGTGGCGAAATGGTTGTTCAACAGCGTGATCAACGCCTTCGGGTCCAGACTCTTGCTCATGGCGCGGAATTCGTGGATGCCAACGCAAAGAATCGTGCGGAACTGGTCGCTTGCCAGGGTGGTCTGACCGCTGGAGATCTGATCGGCGAAATAGTAGTTCAACTTGCGGTTCTGGCGGGCCAGATGCTCCTCGGAGAGCACCCGTTCGATCTCGGCCATGAAACGGTCCGCGTTGAACGGCTTGGTGATGAAGGCCTGGATGCCGAGCGACTTGACGCGCACCTCATCCTGTTTGGTGTCGCGGGCGGTGACGAAGATGATCGGCATCTTTTGCCAGGGCGAGGGCTCCTGCCGCACCTTCATGCAGAGATCCAGGCCGTTCATGTGCGGCATGTCGTAGTCGGAGATCATCAGGTGGTAACGTTTTTCGCACAACTTGGCCAATGCGGCCACGCCGTGCTCGACCGAATCGGCGGAGAGGCCGTGGGAGCGCAGAGCGGTGAGCATCATGCCGCGAATCACCGCCGAATCATCGACGATCAGAATCCGCTCCGGACGGGCTGCCTCGTAGCGACCGCTCTTCACCAGCCGATTGACGCGCGAAAGCATCTCCTGGACCAGCACCGGCTTGGTGAGGTAGTCATCCGCGCCCGCCGCAAAGCCGCGCGACACCGCTTCGGCGGAGTCGAGCGAGGTGACCAGCACGAACGGGATATCCTCGGTGCGGGTGGCGCGGATGTTCTTGCAAAGCGTGATGCCATCCATGACCGGCATCTCGACATCCGAGAGGATGAGGTCGATGCGCCCGTCCCGCTCGTCAATCAGTTCGGTGGCTTCGCGGCCATCCCAGGCCTCGATCACCTCGTACCCCTCGTCTTTGAGCGGCGGTACCACCGTGCGGTGCATCAGGTCCGAATCATCGACGTAGAGGATCACCGGTTTGACCACCGAAAGCAGATTCGCGGTCTCGATGACATCTGCCGAGGAGAAGGGCATGGTCAAAAAACGATCCGCCCGGTGTTCGATCGCCTGTTCGCGCACCTTCGGATTGGAGGAGAGAAAGACGATGCGCGTCCGTCCCAACGTTGACTCTTTTTTGATGCGGTCACACACCTCCAGGCCGTTGGCATGGGTCAATTCGGTGCGCAGGAAAATGATATCCGGCGGATCATCGACGATCGCCTGGAAAAAGGCGGCATTGTTCGATTGCAGCACGGTCACGGAGTAGCCGTGGCTTTGCAGCGTACTTTTCAGCATCTGGTTGACCGTGCCCGAGTCGGTCAGAAGGAGCACTTTTTTCGGCGAGGTTTCCATGTGTGCTGGCCTTTTATAAGGTTCCCTAACGAATGCGCATGCCGGGGGAGGCCCCGAGGTCCGGTGAGAGCAGAAAAAGTTGTTTACCGCCTGGTCCGGCAGCCAGAATCATCCCTTCGGAGGTGCCGAAGCGCATCTTGCGGGGTTTGAGATTGGCGACCAGAACAGTCAGACGGCCAGGCAGGGTTTCGGGTGGATAGGCTTCGCGGATACCGGCGAAGACGGTTTTTTCACCCAGTTCACCCACATCCAGGGTGAGACGCAAGAGTTTATCGGCACCCTCGACCCGCGATGCGGTGAGGATTTTGGCCACCCGCAGATCGATGGCGCCAAAGGTTTCGATATCGATTTTTTCACCAGTCGGGGCAGGGGAGGGGGGCGGAACCGGTGTGGAAGTCGGTGCGACAGGATCGGACGTCGACACGCTTGGCTGCGCCCTGGTTTCCGTCGCGGCTGATGCGACTTTTTTGGCCTTGACCACCGGTTTGGCGTTCGCTTGGGCGATGCTCTCCACTGGCGGCGCAACCGCTTGCACCAACTGTTCGATCTTTTTCGGATCCACACGCGCCATCAGATGGGAGAACTCACCGATGGTGTGGGCCTGTAGCGGCGTGCGGCGCGCCTCCCAGGTGAAAGCGGGGATGCGCAAGAAATCGCAACACTTTTCCGCCAGTTTCGGCAGCACTGGTTGCAGGTAGATCATCAGGTTTCTGAAGAGATTCAACGCCACGGTGCAACTGGCATGCAACTCGCCCGTTTTGTCCGGATCCTTGGCCAGATTCCATGGCGCCTTGGCTTCGACGAAGCGGTTGGCCTCGTCCGCCAGTTGCATGATGGCGCGCATCGCCTTGGCATACTCGCGCGTGGCGTAGAATTCGGCAATCTCATCACCGGCGGCCACGAAGCGCTCATGCAGACCGTCGTCATCCGGATAGCGGGTGGCAAGTTCGCCGTCAAAACGCTTCTGGATGAATCCTGCCGAACGGGAGGCGATGTTGACCACCTTGCCAACCAGATCGCTGTTGACCCTCAAGATGAAGTCATCAAGGTTCAAGTCCAGGTCATCGACCCGGGCGGTCAGTTTGGCGGCATAGTAGTAGCGCAGATACTCGGGATCGAGTTGATCCAGGTATTGCCGCGCGGTGATGAAGGTGCCACGCGATTTGGACATCTTCTGACCGTTGACGGTCAGAAAACCGTGCACATAAACGGCGTTGGGCACCCGGAAACCGGCGCCATGCAGGGTGGCCGGCCAGAAAAGGGTATGAAAATAAAGGATATCCTTGCCAATGAAATGATACACCTCCATCTGGTCATCGCGGCGCCAGATGGCGTCGAAATCGCGCCCGTTGCGCTTGCACCACTCCCAGGAGGAGGCCATGTAACCGATCGGCGCATCCAGCCAGACGTAGAAATATTTCCCCGGCGCATCCGGGATCTCGAAGCCGAAATAGGGACCATCGCGGGAGATGTCCCAATCCTGCAAACCGGCCTCGAACCACTCGTCGAGCTTGTTGGCCATCTCGGCCTGCAAGGCGCCGGAGCGAATCCAGGATTTCAAGAATGGTTCAAAGGCGGTCAAACGAAAGAAAAAATGTTCCGATTCGCGCTCCACCGGCGCATCGCCGCAGAGCGCACAGCGCGGCTCTTGCAGATCAAGCGGCGAATGGCTGCCTGAACAAACCTCACAGGCGTCGCCGTACTGATCTTCGGCCCCACAGGCCGGGCAGCGTCCGCGAATGAAACGATCCGGCAGGAACATGAGGTCGCGTTCGCAATAGGCCTGGCGCACCGAGGAGACGCGGATGTTTCCCGCCTGGCGATTGTTGAGATACACCTCCTCGGAGAGTAGACGATTCTCTTCACTGTTGGTGGTGTAATAGTTGTCGAACTCGATATGGAACCCTTTGAAATCGCTTAAATGTTCTGCATGGATGCGCTCGACCAGGGCCTCGGGGGTGATGCCTTCCTGGCGGGCACGGATCATCACCGGCGTGCCGTGGGTGTCGTCTGCGCAGAAATAGCGGCATTCGTGGCCCTGCAACTTCTGAAAACGTACCCAGATGTCGGTTTGGATGGTTTCAACGAGATGGCCCAGATGAATCTGTCCATTGGCATATGGCAGGGCGCTGGTGACGAGGATGCGACGCATGATGGACCCGGCTTTTTGGCAATTTATACGAACGGCTTTTTACACCCGGTGTATTTTATGCGGGTTCATCTGGGGCGGCAAGACTCCCGATGGCGAGTTTCAAATAATTTTCATTGCCAGCTGGTTGAATACTGGATTAAAGTAACATAAAATTATTTGACAATCTTACGTTAAACCGCAACCATCACGGGATGCATCCCAAAGTCAGGTGCGGTTTAATACATAAACATTCAATCATAAGCAAATCAACAAACATTCAATAATCATTCAGCATGGCTGAATCATTTGACATAATATTCCTTATGCGACTTTTCCCTGTATCCATCATCCGCTCCTGTCGCCTCCGTCGCCTCCCATGAAACGCTCCTTACGTGTGGAAAGTTATCTGCGTGCCGTGGCACGCGCGGATCGTTTCCGTGTCATTGATCTGCGCGGCGACTATCAACACGCCATCCCTGGCGCGATTCCCAGCAGCTTCTATCCGGACATGTTCTACGAGGAAGCCGGCTGGGTGCAGGATATGCTGGGTGTGGAGTTCCAGGTCGGCGTGTCGGTGGTTCTGGTCTGCAACAGCGGCGCCAGCAGTCAGGAGGCCGCCGATCTCTTCTGGCGCAAAAACCGGCGTACCCCCTACACGCTCGTCAGCCTGGATGGCGGCATGCTGGCCTATGAGGCGTGCATCCGTCGCTGGACCGAAGGCTTTCGGCGTCAGGAGCAGTTCCTGGCCGAATTGACCGACATTTCCACGCCCGCCAACCGCTATCAGTTTCTGCTCACCAGTCTCTGGGAGCGCCGCAAACCCAAGGGATGGCAACGATTATGGCATCCAACGAGCTGGTTCTGACCGACCGTCGTTGCATCGGTTTGGCCGTCAGCCAAATGATTTCGTAGCCATTTTTTGAGAATTTTCCTCCAGGGTGAAGAAGCTCATCTTCTCGACCAGATCCCCGGCATGTTGGCTCATCTCACCCGCCATTTCGTTCATCCGCTCCGCAGACACGGAGACCTGCCCGATCATCTGATCCAGCTCCCGTACCGCCTTCGACACCTCCTCGGCACCGCGATTCTGCTCCTCGGAGGCTGCCGCGATCTCCTGAACCAATCCGGCGGTACGTTGAATCTCCGGCACCAGACGTGCAATGATCCGGCCCGCATCCTCGGCCACACGCACCGAATCGGTCGACAACTGGTTGATCTCTCCCGCCGCCCCCTGGGAACGCTCAGCCAGCTTGCGCACCTCGGCAGCCACCACTGCAAACCCCTTGCCGTGCTCCCCGGCCCTGGCCGCCTCGATCGCCGCATTCAAGGCCAACAAATTGGTCTGCCTGGCAATCTCCTCGATGATGCCAATCTTGCCGGCGATCTCCTTCATCGCCTCCACTGCCTGAGAGACCGCCTTGCCGCCCGCTTCGGCATCCCTGGCCGCATGGGTCGCCATCTCGCCGGTGACGCGGGCATTCTCGGTGTTGCGGGCGATGTTGCCGCTCATCGTCGCCATCGTTTGTCCGGTCGTGGTGATGCTGGTCGTCTGCGCCCGGGAACCGGCGGCCAACTTCTCCGATTCGTCACTGACCACTTCACTGCTCTCCACCACCAATCCGGCGATGGCGCGGATCACGCCGACCGTATCTCTCAGGTTATCCACCATGGTGTGCATCGCGCCGTAGATCCCCAATCCGGTGTTGCAAGCCGTGAAACGCACCGTGAGATCCCCCTTGGCGACCTTTTGCCCGATCGCGGTTACATCCTCCAGGTCGGCCATGTCGCAACCGAGTTGCCGCAGGATCTGACGGGTGTACCTCACGCTCATGGTGTTGGCCACGATCAGAATCACCACCAGTATCACGATCATGCTGTAAAGCGTACGATTCGCCTCTTCTTTCAGTACGTGCGCGCGACTCTGCAACCGTTCGGCAACCACATCCTCGACCTGTTTGACCAGATCGATCTTTTGGGTGATCTGCCCGAACCAGTAAGCCGGTTCGATGCCGAATCCTCCGCTGCCGGCCTTCTCGAAGGCGATCTGACGGATCCGGTCCACCTCCTCGACCGCCTTGCCCTGGATCTTCTCCCGATAGACCGCGACATCCTCGCGTGAGGCGTTGGCCAAAAAGACCTGCAGATAACTCTCCTGTCCGCCCAGCAACTGCCCGAACTTCTGCAAGATTCCTGGCGCAAAGCCGTCGCGGGCAAAGGTATTGGTCAGCGTTGCCCTCTCCAGACCCATGCGCTCCTTGGCGAGCAACAGGTTCACATAGGCGATCGCCCGATTGGCCATCTCCACGTCGGCAGCCAGGGTGTTCACCACACCGACCACCTCAAGCAGCGCCTGAATGGTACCGGTGTAATACCCCAGCGCATCAATGGCGGAAATGGTCAAACCATCGACCTTGCCGCGCATCTCGCCGAGCCCGTCCAGACGTTTCAAGGCCTCCTCGATCTTCTTGGCAAATGCCTCGCCGTGCAATTGGTAATCAAAACCTTTCAGAAACTCCCGCAACGCTGCATGCCGGGTATCGCTCAACTCTTTGCGCTGTTTGGGCAACTCGTTCTTGAATTTCTCACCCTTGCTCCCCAGGAATCCCGAGGACATTCCCCTCTCCTTCTGGAGTTCGTGCACCAGGGAACCGATACGGACTGACAAAGCACCCAAGGACTCCATGGCCGCCATACGACTGGCAAATACATGTTTTTCCCAGATGGTGCTGCCGCCAATCAACAACAAACCAAGAATTGGCAATAACAAAATAATAATGAATTTGGTCCGCATCCGTATCTGCATGATCACCCCCTCCATACCATTCCAAATCATGAAAAATCAGCAATCCATGCAAGATTATCAGATCTTCCGCCGGTACACAAGACAGAAATAACAGTAAAAAAATCAATGATCGCTTGTAAATACATATTCTGATCGTACAATATAACGTGTTCAAATCTCAAGTTTCTCATCACACGGCAACCAACAGGAACGATCGGTTTCCCGTCCTTGTGAATTCTTCACGAAACGGTGTGCAAATCACCATGAATGGTATACAATCTAAAGTCAGGCGATTTGTTTGCTTTCATCCAGCCTTGCCACACCAAAGAAGGGAACCCACATGAACCAGCACCTCAATTCCGCCTCCGGTCACGATGATGGCAGTGACATCCTGCATCGCATCGAACGGCTCAACGACATCGGCATCGCCTTGTCTGCGGAGAAGAATCTCAATCGTCTGCTGGAGAACATTCTTCTTGGCGCCAAAGAGTTGACCAATGCCGATGCCGGTACCATGTACAGTGTCACCGAACATCAGACGCTCAAATTCGAGATTCTGCGCACCGACTCCCTGGGTACCGCCTTGGGCGGCACGACCGGCATTCCGATCAAATTTCCGGAATTGCCGTTGTTCAAGGATGGTCAACCGAATCTGCAAATGATCGCGGCCTACGCCGCTCTTAAAGGAGAGACGGTCAATATTCCGGATGCCTACGAAGCCGAAGGGTTCGACTTCACCGGCATGCGCGCCTTTGACCAGAGGAACGGCTATCGTTCCAAATCGTTTCTCACCGTGCCGTTGAAGAATCACGAAAACGAGATCATCGGCGTCCTGCAGTTGATCAATGCCCAGGATAAGCGCAGCGGGGAGATCGTCACCTTCTCGGAACAGTATCAAAAACTGGCGGAATCCCTCGCCTCGCAAGCCGCCATCGCCCTGACCAACCAGAAACTCATCACCGATCTGAAAGCTTTGTTTGAATCCTTCATCCAGGCGATCGCCTCGGCAATTGACGACAAATCCCCTTACACCGGCGGACACTGTCATCGTGTGCCGGTGCTGGCGGAGATGCTCGGCAAGGCTGCCAACGATTCGGATCACCTGTCGATGCAGAAGATTCAATTCAACGACGAAGAGATGTACGAATTGAAGATCGCTTCCTGGTTGCACGACTGCGGCAAGGTGGTCACCCCCACCGAGGTGGTGGACAAGGGAACCAAGCTGGAGACGATCTTCGACCGCATCTACCTGATCGATACCCGTTTCGAGGTGCTCAAGCGGGATGTGGAGATCGATCATTTGAAACGCAAGCTGGCCGCACTCGAAATGGGGGTGGCGCCCGAACGGATCGCGGCCATGGAAGTGGCGTTGCAGGAGGAACTCAAACAGATCGATTCGGATCGCGATTTCATCCGCGAAACCAACATCGGCGGCGAGTTCATGTCACAGGAGCGACAGGATCGCATTCGCGCCATTGCCCGGCGTCGTTTTATCGACTCCAACGGCCAGGAACGGCCCTTCCTGTCGGATAACGAAGTCTACAATCTCAACATTCCGCGCGGCACCATCACCCCGGAAGAGCGCGAGATCATCAACAACCACGTCTCGGCCACCATCAAGATGCTCGACGCGATTCCATTCCCGAAACATCTCAAACGGGTGCCAGAGATCGCGGGAGGTCACCACGAGCAGATGAATGGCAAGGGGTATCCCAAGGGGCTCACCGGCGAGCAGATGTCAATTCAGGCGCGCATCGTGGCGATCGCCGATGTATTTGAAGCCCTGACCGCGCGCGACCGGCCCTACAAGAAAGGCAAGACCCTGTCGGCCTCGTTGCAGATTCTCGGTTTCATGAAAAAGGACGGACACATCGATCCAGAACTCTTCAAGCTGTTCATCGACAACAAGGTCTATCTCGATTATGCCCAGGTCTATCTCTCCCCGGACCAGATCGACGACGTAGTCCCGGAAAAGATCCCCGGTTACGTCGCATGACGGGGATTAGGCTTTAAGATTCAGAGGAGACGCGCCGTGTCCCGTCTCTTCTGGATTCGGCTTCTGACCGGAACGGTCGTGTCGCTCGTTTTCGTGCTGCACGCGCTGGGGATCGCTCCCCTGCCCCCCCTTGCCCGACTGGAGAGCCTCTCTTACGACTGGCGCATGCGTGTCGACCTGCCGGATACGCGTGACAACCGCATTGTCATTGTCGATATCGATGAAAAAAGTATCGCGCGCCTGGGACGTTGGCCGTGGGGACGACACCAGCTGGCCCAGCTGACCGATACCCTTTTCGATCATTATCGCATCCTGACCCTGACCTTTGACATGCTTTTCCCCGATCGGGACGACAGTTCCGGATTGGCCCATCTCGAACGGTTGGCAGCCGGCGCTTTGAGGAATCAAGCCGATTTCTTATACGAATACCAGCGTTTGCGTCCATCCTTGGAGCGCGACGAGCGGTTTGCCAAGGCGCTTTCCGGACGCCCGGTGATCCTCGGGCACTATTTCCGCGCCGGAGGAGTGCGGGGGGCGACCAATCCTGGTGTATTGCCGGAGCCGATCATCACTCTGGCAGAACTCGGCCAGGAGAATCTTCCCGTCATCCATCCAGAGGGATTCGGCGCCAACCTGGAAATTCTGCAGAAGGCTGCCCAAGGCGGCGGATTCCTGGATAATCCCCTGGTCGATCCGGATGGTGTGCATCGCTTCATCCCACTGCTGCAGGAGTTCAAGGGCGGGCTGTATCAATCCCTGGCTTTGGGCACGGTTCGGACCATCCTCGGGGATCCGCCTGTGACGCTGGGGATCGCATCCGAGGATAAAGGCAGACCGGGAGCACACGGCGCCCTGGAGTGGATCGGTCTGGGTCCGCATCGCATTCCGGTGGATGCGCGTGGGGCGATTCCCATCCCCTATCGTACCGCGCCAGGTGGTTTTCTCCATCTCTCAGCCCTGGATGTCCTCGAAAAAAACGTCCGACCAGAGAGTCTGAACGATGCCATCGTATTGATCGGTTCCGCGCTTCCCGGCATGATGGATCTGCACGCCACCCCACTCCATCCGTTTTATCCGGGGGTGGAGATCCATGCCACGATCATCAGCGGCATTCTGGACGGCTTGATCAAGCGTCACGCAGGCTCGACGAATTCAGTGATCGAGTTGGGCTATCTGCTGCTCCTTGCCGTGCTCTTTCTGGGGGTGGTGCCGCGCCTCAAGCCGATCTGGGGAGTGTACATCACCTTGATCGTCTGGATCCTGATCCTCTGGAGCAACGCCCTGCTTTGGCGTCGTGCCGATCTGATCGTACCTCTGTCCACGCCGATGCTGCTCACGCTGTTGTTGGCGGGTGTGCATGGTCTGTTCGTCGCGTTCTCCCGCCAGCATGGCGACTCCCGTTTGACCCGTCTGATGGCCCCCCATCTTTCAGCCGGAACCCTGACACGCATGCATCAGACCGATGCAACCGCAACCCTGCAAGGCGCGCAGCGGGAAATCAGCGTGCTGTTCGTTGGGATACGCGATTTTGTCCAGGTAAGTGCGCCTCTGGCACCCGAGAGTCTCAAGCGGCTGCTCGATCGCTATCTGACCCGCATCACCCGGATGATTCATGCGCACCATGGCACGCTTGATCATTTTCGGGGGGAGTTGATCATGGGGTTCTGGGGCGCACCGATGGAGAGTACCGAGCATGCCCGGGAGGCGCTGCGCTGTGCCCTGGAGTTGGCGCGCTTCTCACAGGTGATCAACGATGAATTCCGGGCTGAGGGGTTGCCTCCGGTCCACATCTCGATTGGCCTGGAGAGCGGTTTGGCCTGGGTGGGCGAATTGGGCAGCGATTCTCGTTCCACCTACACCGCTTTGGGGACAACGGTCGAGCAGGCACGACGATTGGAGTTGCTGGGCAAGCGTTATGGGGTCACCATCGCAATCGGCCAAGCCATGCGTGCCCAGGTGCCGGAAGCGATCTGCCGTATACTGGATCGGATTCACGCACATGGTACACACCAACCAGTGACGATCTTCGAACCGCTGGGGCTTGCGGGCGAAATCGCGGAGGAGACGCTTGCCAATCTCGAACGCTATCATGAAGCGTTGCGCCTTTACGAAACGCAACGTTGGGAGGAGGCGCGCAGCCTGTTCCAATGGCTGGCCGAGCGCGACCCGGAACGATCGATTCACGAACTCTATCTGTCCCGCATCCAGCATCTGTCCGCCCATCCACCGCAACCCGACTGGGATGGAGTGTTTCAGACACGGTTTATTTAAAATCGCATGCGAATCAAATAGATAGTAAGGCAATGGAAACCAGAAAAAACAATAAGTTGGTTTTTGCAACTACCTCACTGGTAAAAAAAAAGAGAGGGTCTGGGAGATTCCTCTCCCAGGGTTTTGCCTTTGCCTTTAGCGCGCTCTTCAAAAGAAGCATTTTTCGCGCCTTTTCTAGAAAAATGCGCCTCGCGCGGCCTTGCGAAAAACGACGCATCCCAAAATGGGTGCGGTTGGGCACCTGCAATCACCCGCAACCGCCGGATCTGGGTTCATGTGTTCTTAAGTTGGGTTCTGCAAAAGATCCAATCTCTTTGAATGATTCAGGGAGGCAAAGCCTCCCTGAGTCATTATATCGAGGAACTTTCGCTTTTGGATCTCCACGGTGGGGTGAGGGGGTCAATCAGGCCAGGGCCGCCAGCGCCTGCTCGTAATTCGGCTCCTCGACGATCTCTGGCACTTGTTGGGTATAAATCACTTTGCCTGCTCCATCGATGATCACCACGGCACGCGCCAGAAGTCCGGCCAGGGGACCATCGACCATGCGCACGCCATAGGCCTCACCAAATCCTCGTGCCCGCATTTCCGACACCGAGTGAACCGCCGCCAAACCCTCGGCCCCGCAAAACCGTTTGTGGGCAAAGGGCAGATCCAGTGATACGCACAGCACAACGGTGTTGTCGAGCCTGGCGGCTTCGGCGTTGAAACGGCGCACCGACATGGCGCACACCGCTGTATCCACACTGGGGAAGATGTTCAAAATCACCCGCTTGCCGGCAAATGTGCCCAACGTGACATCCTGCAAATCCGTGCCGGTGAGACAAAAATCTGGAGCCGCCGAATCAACGGCGGGCAACGTGCCCGAGGTATGGATGGGATTTCCCTTGAAAGCGATCTGAGCCATGCGATGACACTCCCTGATATGTAAAGACAACGAAGGTCAATAGTGACAATCTCCAATATAAAGGATAGTTTCCCAACCAGGTGCGGTCAAGGTGCAACCCATGATGAAAAAATGTGGAACTTATTCTTCCACCTTTCGGTCTTAAAGAGTAAGCAGAAGATTTGAGTGGAAGGGCAACCATACCCTGTTCTGCCTGGATTTCAGGAGTTTAATTCAAGCAAGGAGCACGGCACGCATGAAACCCAATGTTGGCGGTATGGATCGTATTTTGCGGATTGTGATTGGACTGGTATTGATTTCTCAATTCTTTTTTGGCATACACACCATTTGGGGGCTGATCGGTCTGATCCCACTGTTGACCGGACTGTTCAAATTCTGCCCCTTCTATCCTTTGCTTGGCCTGAACACCTGTTCTTGCAAACAGTCGTAAGGCCAGTTGCTCGGAGGGTTGTTCTCCCCCAACCCTCCGGGTCTAACACTTGCCCACTTCCCCGCCCTGCTTCCTCCTGGTTTCCGGTCATCGTTCAACTCGGCCATTTAAACCGCACCCATTTTGGGATGAAAATGCGCCGCGCGCGGCCTTCGCCTGCTTCGTTTCCGTCTTTTGAAAACGAAGCAGGCAGGTTGCACACAGCCTTGCGGATCAGGCTGTCAAATCAGCTTGGTTGATCCAGTAGTGGCTCAACCAAGCTGATTTGACGGGTTGCGACGGGCTGGCACGCCGGCCACTAAACTTTAAAGCCTCTGTCACGCGGCTTTGCTCTTGGGCCATGTTCACGGGATTGTTTTGCAAAAGGCGCAAAACAATCCCGTGAACATGGCTGTGCGCGGCGCATTTTTCGCAAAAGGCGCAAAAAATGCTTCTTGATAAAAGCGCGCTACAGTCAAAAGCAAAACCCTGGGAGATGAATCCCAGACCCTCTCTTTTTTTCACCAATAAAAACTACACATTCCAAGCTGGGTGCGGTTTAACATGTGCCAAATTCAACAGGCAAACCGACTTCTCACCGGTCTCTCAGGCCAGAATGGAAAGATTCTCTGCGTATTCATCATCCAGATCGGTCAGCACCTCATAACCGGTCAAGGTGACCAACAGGGTATGTTCGAACTGGGCTGAGAGCGAGTGATCCTTGGTCACCACGGTCCATTTGTCAGGCAGAACACGAATTTCCGCACTGCCCAGGTTGATCATCGGTTCCACGGTGAAGATCATTCCGGGTTTAAGTTCCGCTCCGAGCGGGAGTTTGCGTCCGTTCTTGTCGGTGACATAATGGAGTACCGCCGGCTCTTCGTGAAACTCCCGGCCAATGCCGTGACCGCAATATTCACGCACAACCGAGCACAGATTCTTGAAAGCCACGACCTCAATGGCCGCGCCGATATCGCCGAAATGGCCCTTGGGGCGCACAACCCGGATGCCAGCATCCAGGCATTTCTTGGCGACCTGGACGATACGGACCCCCTTCGGGCTGGGGGTGCCGACATGGAAGGTCTTGTTGGTGTCGCCATGAAAACCGTTCAGATGTGCGGTGACATCGATGTTGACGATATCCCCATCACGAAGGGTACGCGGACCGGGAATGCCGTGACACACCTGCTGATTGATCGAAGTGCAGATCGATTTCGGAAAACCTCGATAGTTAAGCGGCGAGGGTCGAGCATTGTTGTCGATCAAAAACTCATGGCAGAGATCGTTGAGATATTGGGTGGTCACGCCAGGTTGTATGTATGGTTCGATCATCTTCAAGGTGAGCGCAGCCAATCGGCAGGAGGCACGCATCAACTCGATCTCTTCGGCAGTTTTGATTTTGATGGATGGCATGTCGGATCTAAAGAGAGTTTTGGTGAGTAGTGGATTGGGGCAATCCGCGATTATGACGTGTTCGAGATGTTCGATTTCTTGATTTTTGTGCAAAATTTATTTTCATTGCGCAAATTTTTCTTGCGCAATGACGGTGCAAAAAAGGGCTGTTCGTTCTGCAACAAAAATGATTACCCGTGGAACGCTTCCGGATGCAAACAGGTGTCAACGTTACGGCTGATCCGCAGGTGGAGCGGCCAGTTGCGCCTGTGTATCAATCAACTGCCCCTTGCGATGAATGGTCATTTCAATCAGATCGCCTGGCCTGAAACCGCGCAGCACCCTTGCCATGGCTCGCGGCGAGGAGATCGACTGACCGTTCAGGGAGATGATTTGATCTCCAATCTTCAATCCCGCCCGTTCACCTGGACCACCCGGTGCAACACGCGCCACTGAAACGCCATTGGGTGCCAACTCTGGGGCGATGCCCAGCCAGACGGTTGCCGGCGGTTCGAGTGGATCGGCGGGCGGAGCAGGAGGTTGCTGGGCAGCAGACGGTTCCTCCAGAGATGGCGGTTCGTGCATGGAAGCGCTATAGGCATCTGCAAGTGGACGCATTGCCTCCATGGGAGGCGCATTGCCAGCCCTGAGTTCAGAACGTTGCCATGTGCGTACGGGCGCTCCATCGATATGTCCATCCGGAGAACGCGACGGATGGTCGCGGCTGTCGTCCGGGGTAATTTTGATCTCTTTCTCCTCCCCTTTTCGTTGCACGATGAGAGTCATCTCCCGACCCGGTTGCGCATTGGCGATCAGGGTCAGAAAATCACGCATGGAACCGATTCCTTTGCCATCGATCCTGATCACCACGTCGTTGCGTTGCAGACCAGCCTTGTCTGCCGGACCTTCCTTGTAGATCTCGCCGACCTGGACCCCCTCCGGTGTTTGAACCGTAATGCCCAGCCAACCTCCGGCCCAGGCGGGTGTGGCGAGAAGTGTCGCCAGCACGGTAACAGTCGATAGGAATCGGGTGCGAGGAGGCGTCATAGGGGTGTCTCCGGGAGTGGCGATTCTGGGCTATACCAAAAAAACAAGGGTCCGGGAATTGAAGGTCTCCAGTGGAGGTCGGAAGCGAAGCCTCCAAAGTTTTGTTTCGACTTTCGCGCTTCCTTCACGATCGGCCATTTTTTTGCCTTAAACCGCAACCATCACGGGATGCGCAGTTTCATTGGCAGGGGTCCAGGGGGATTATCCCCCTGGTGGGATCCAAGGGCGAAGCCCTTCTCTTTTTTTTCACTAATAAAAACCACACACTCCAAGCCGGGTGCGTTTTAGTAATAAAATCAGATTTTTTCCTGCCTCATCACTCCCACTCAATCGTCCCCGGCGGCTTGGACGTGATGTCATACACCACCCGGTTGATCCCCTTGACCTCGTTGATGATGCGATTGGCAATGCGTGACAATAAGTCATGCGGCATGGGATACCAGGTCGCGGTCATGAAATCGCGGGTCTCCACGGCACGCAACGCGACGACATAATCATAGCTGCGACCATCGCCCATCACCCCCACACTCTTGACCGGCAGAAAAACCGCGAACGCCTGAGAGATCTTGTCGTAGTGACCGGCGTTGTAAAGCTCCTCCAGATAGATCGCATCCGCACGGCGCAACAGTTCGGCATGGCTCTTCTTGACCTCACCGAGAATGCGCACCCCGAGTCCGGGACCGGGAAACGGGTGACGCAGAATCATCCGCGCCGGCAGGCCCAACTCCAACCCCACCGAACGCACTTCATCTTTGAAGAGTTCGCGCAGCGGCTCCAACAGTTTCAACCCCATCCGCTCCGGCAGTCCGCCGACGTTGTGATGGGACTTGATGTTGGTGGCGGCTTTGGTCTTGGCCCCGGCGGATTCGATCACATCCGGGTAAATGGTCCCCTGGGCGAGCCACTTGGCCCCCTCGATCTTCTTGGCCTCCTCCTCGAACACCTCGATGAAGGTGTGACCGATGATCTTGCGTTTCTGCTCCGGATCGCTCACCCCGAAAAGACGCGACAGAAAACGCTCCTCGGCATCGACACGGATCACCTTGACACCCAGATGACTGGCAAAGGTGGCCATCACCTCCTCACCCTCATTCAGGCGCAACAGACCGTTGTCGACGAACACACAGGTCAATTGATCGCCCAGGGCCCGATGCAGCAACACCGCCGTCACCGCCGAATCAACCCCACCGGAAAGACCCAGAATCACCCGTTCATCACCGACCCGCTCGCGGGCGCGGGCAATCTCGTGCTCGATGACGTTGCCGGCGGTCCACAACCCGGAACAGCCGCAAATATCGCGCACAAATCCCTGAATGAACAGCGCACCATCCTCGGTGTGGTTCACCTCCGGGTGGAACTGCACCCCCAGGATCGCCAGATCGACATGCTCCATCGCGGCCAGGATGCCGTTGTCGCTCGTCGCCAACATCTCGAAACCGAAAGGCACGCGCGAAACGTGATCGCCGTGGCTCATCCAGACCCGTCCCTCGCCGCGCGAAAGAAAACCACACGGAAACTCCCGTCCCTGGCAGATGGAACGCAACACGGCGTGCCCATACTCCCGCGTCTGAGAGGGGGTGACCTCGCCGCCGAAGTGACGGGCCAACAGATGCATGCCGTAGCAGATCCCCAGGATGGGCACATGCTGGGCCAGCACCGCTTCGTTCATCCCGGGTGCGCCCTGGTCGTACACCGAGTGGTGTCCGCCGGATAAAATGATCCCCTTGGGCGCAAAGGCCCGGATCTCCTCTGCATCCATGCTCCAGGGATGAATCTCGCAATAGGCCCCGGATTCGCGCACCCGACGGGCGATCAACTGGGTGTATTGCGAGCCATAATCAAGGACCAGGATTTTTTGAGCATGCAGCAAATCTTCCATCAGAGTAATCCCGATTGATAATTGGGCGCTTCCTTGGTGATGGTCACGTCGTGCACATGCGACTCTTTGAGTCCGGCGCTGGTGATCTGCACGAAGACCGGTTTGGTACGCAAGGAGGGGATATCCGCACAGCCCACATATCCCATGGCCGCCCGCAGACCGCCGACCATCTGGTGGATCAACAGCGACAGCGGACCCTTGTAGGGCACGCGACCCTCGATCCCTTCGGGCACCAGTTTGCGGGTTTCAACCCCGGACTGGAAATAGCGGTCCTTCGACCCCTTGGCCATGGCGCCCAGAGATCCCATGCCGCGATAGGTCTTATAGCTTCTGCCCTGATAGAGAAACACCTCGCCAGGGGACTCGTCGGCCCCTGCGAACATCGAACCCATCATCACGCACGAGGCACCGGCAGCGATCGCCTTGCCGATCTCACCCGAATACTTGATGCCGCCATCGGCGATGATCGGCACGTCACTTTTGTCGGCCTCTTGCGAGCAGTCATAGATCGCAGTGATCTGGGGAATACCCACCCCGGCGACGATGCGCGTGGTGCAGATCGAACCCGGCCCGATACCCACCTTGATGGCATCGGCGCCCGCATCGATCAGGGCGCGGGTCGCCTCGGCGGTGGCCACGTTGCCGGCGATCACCTCCACCTTCGGGAAGCGACCCTTGATCCAGGAGACGATCTCCAACACCCCCTTGGAGTGGCCATGCGCGGTATCGACCACCACCACGTCGACGTCGGCCTCGACCAAAGCCTCGACCCGGCGACGACCATCGCGACCGGTCCCCACCGCTGCCCCGACGCGCAACCGTCCGGTTTCGTCCTTGCATGCGTTGGGGTTGGTCTGGGATTTTTCGATATCCTTCACCGTGATCAGTCCAACGCAGCGATAGGCATCATCGACCACCAAAAGCTTTTCGATGCGGTGCTTGTGCAACAGACGCTTGGCCTCGCTCATCGCCACCCCCTGTTGCACGGTGACCAGCTTGGATTTCGGGGTCATCAACCCCTTGACCGGCTGAGTCAGATCGGTGGCGAAACGGACGTCGCGGTTGGTGAGAATGCCGTGCAGTTGCCCATCCTCAGCGGTCACCGGAATGCCGGAGATGTTCTTTTCTCGCATCAGATCAATGGCGGTCTGCAAAGTGGCATCCGGAGTCACGGTCCAGGGATTGACCACCAGGCCGCTCACAAACCGTTTCACGATGCGCACCTCGTCAGCCTGCTCCTTGAGGGTCATGTTCTTGTGGATGATGCCGACCCCCCCCTCCTGGGCCATGGCAATCGCCGCACGCGCCTCGGTGACGGTATCCATGGCCGCCGAGACCAGGGGGATGTTCAAACGGATTTTCCGGGTCAGGCGGGTCGAGATGTCCACAGTGGTTGGCAGCACCTCGGAATAGGCCGGAACCAACAGCACATCGTCGAATGTCAAAGCCTGTTTGATAACGCGCATGGCATGCCTCATGCTGATGCTTTGTTTATTATTCTGCCAAACCGCACCCATTTTGGGATGCGTCGTTTTTCGCAAGACTGCGTGCAAGATGCGGGAGTCGTTTCCAAAAGGCAAAAAACGACTCCCGCGAAGGCGGCGCGCGGCGCATTTTTCGCAAAAAACGCTTCTTTTGAAGCGCGCGCTAAAGGCCTAAAGTCAAAAGCAAAACCCTGGGAGAGGAATCTCCCAGACCCTCTCTTTTTTTACCAGTAAAAGCGAATCATGCCAGGCTGTCAAATCAGCTCTGTCGGCCCACTACTCCCCATCCAGCGCCACCCGCCGAACCTGTCGGATGAAACGGACCATCTTTTCGGTATCCTTGATGCCGGGCGCACTCTCCACGCCACTGGAGACATCGACCGCATAAGGACGCACCCGCCACACCGCCTCGGCCACGTTGTCCGGATGCAGTCCACCCGCCAGGATCAACGGCAACGACAGACGATACCCTTGAAGAATCGACCAGTCAAACGCATGACCCGTGCCACCGAACTGGTTCGCCACCTTGGCATCGAGCAGCAAGCCATGCACCGGATAACGCTCCAGCCCCACCAGATCCCCCGCAGTCGCCACCCGAACCCCCTTGATCACCCGTCCGGGCAGATCCCGACACGCCTTGGGAGGTTCATCCCCGTGAAGCTGAATGAGATCCAACCGGCAGACGGCTGCCGTGGACAGAATCTCCTCACGGGAAGCATTGACGAACAGTCCGGTCACCGTCACGAACGGCGGCAGCCGTGCAACGATCATGGCTGCCTGCTTCGGCGTGACGAAACGCTTCGACCGGGCAAAAAAGACGAATCCCAAGGCATCGGCACCGGCGTCACAGGCCGCAAGCGCATCCTCGATCCGGGTGATCCCGCAGATCTTGACGCGAGGAGTCATCCTGCCGAACGCCAAACGGCCTCCCGGAGGATCCTGCCACGCACCGATCCGCCATCACTCCTCATCGCCATCCTTGTCCTCGTCATCTTCCCCCTCTTCCTCCTCCTCGTCGCCCTCGATGCTGCCCACGACCCGGCCCAGAAAGTCGAAGATGCGCCGCTCCTGACCAAACCGTTTCCGATCCTCTTCCAAATCGTCGAGGGTCAACTCCGGATCAAAGGCATAACGGACCGGCTCGTCCTCGGCAATCTCCTCGTCCAACACGTAGATCTCGCGCTCCTCGGGATACCACTCCTCCATCGTGAATTTGCGCGGTTCATCCAAACGGGTGAGGATCGGCGACTTGTTGCCAAACTCCAAGGTAATGCTTTGACCGGGTTTGATTTTTGCGACTTCGATGCTTTCCATGACGTGGCGTCCCGAAAATCTTTTGCAAAGGTGAACAGGATTGACCAAATTATCAAGATACCCAAATCAACAGCCGGTGGCAACCGGGCAAGCGATCCACACCGGCAGCCTGCGTGATTTTTTTATCGTGGAACCCCCTCAAGGGAGGTACACGATCGGGGGGTGATGGACCTCTCCCCCCATCAGGGAAGCTTGAGGAGGCTTTCTGGACAAGGGCTGCACAGACGGGTTGTAACAACTGTGGGTGGTGCAACAAAGGCTTGACGATTCAGTGCGGTTACGGGGCGAACGGCCCGATCTCCACGGTTGGAGCGCGTCCGAGCAACAGATCCCGAATCACCTCGGCAGTGATCGGGGTCAACAAGATCCCATTGCGGTAGTGTCCAGCGGCGATGAATAACCCTTTGAGTCGGGTCGCACCCAAAAGCGGCAGACCGTCCGCTGTGGCCGGACGCAATCCGGACCAGGAGGCGCTGTAACGGGCGTTCGCCAAGCCCGGCACCATCTCGATGGCCATGCCCGCGACGCGATGCAGCCCACCCAGCGTGACCGCCTTGTCGAAACCGCGATCCTCTAACGTCGATCCCATCACCACCCGACCGTCGGCGCGCGGCACCACATACCCCTTGAAGCCGTAGATCACATGCCGAAAGCGGGGCGGACGACTCTCCAGTTGAATGATCTGCCCGGCAACCGGCCTGATCGTGGTACGCAAGCCGGGCAGACCGACGATCTCGGAACTCCATGCCCCGCTGGCCACCACCACCCCTTCGGCATCGATCACGCCGCCATCGGTGATCACCCCCGTGACCCGCTCCCCTTCCACCCGCAGCGCACGCACCCGTTCGCCGGCACGAAAACAGGCCCCCAGCCGGGCCGCAGCAGAGGCCAAGGCCGCCGACAACGCCATCGGATCGACCCAGTGATCATCCGGGAAGAAGGATGCACCCACCATCCGCTCGGTCAAGGCCGGTTCCAGTTGACGCGCCTCCTCACGGTCGAGCAGGGTGAGGTTCAGCCCCCGCTCGATCATCCACTCGGCACGCGCCGCCGCCAGACGACCCTCCGCCGGATCAAGCGCCACCTCCAACACACCGGCTTGCTCATAGCCGATCGACACGCCGGTCAATTCGGTCAACTCGCGCGCATAGTCACGAAACCTCTGCCGGCTGGCCAGACACATCTCGAAAAACGGCCCTGGTCCGGAGACCTCGGACTGCGCCCCCAGAATGCCCGCCGCTGCCGCCGAAGACTCCGCGCCCGGCAGGGATTTCTCCAACAGTGTGACCTCGAAGCCTGCCTCGGCCAACCGATGGGCACAGGCGCACCCCATCACGCCCGCCCCGATGATCACCACCCGCTCCATCCCGACCCCCGTTGCCATCCGTCACTCCCACGATCTCAAAACGTCCGCCGGACCAAGGCGGTGATCCGCGCCTTGCGCTCGGCAGCATAATGCCGCCACTTCTCCTCCGGCAACGCCTCCAACGCCACCCTCTCAAAGCCGTGATGCCGAAAAAACTCCACCGCTCCCGGATCAACAACGCAGGCGAACAACAACTCCAATCGCATCCTCCGCGCCTCACGGATCAATCGCTCGACCAAACGTCCACCGATCCCCTCGCCCTGAAAACGGGTCAAGGCATGCAACGCCGTGATCTCCCCCGCATTGCGCGCACGATACGACTCGGTTATCAGCCCGCACACCCCTGCCAGATGGTTCTCCGCGATAAAGGCTCCATACCCCTGCATTAAAATCTCCGTCACAACCTGATCCGAACGCGGCAACAGGAACCCCTCCTGCTCCCCCCGCCGGATCACCGCCGCTGCTGCAGAAAAGTCATCCAGACTCAACCGACGCACCTGGCAGTAGTGGCGCCGCGAAAAAAACAGCCCCTGTCCCTCATACGAAAACAGTTCGTGCTCCAGATCGCTCAACCGGCACAGACTGACTGCGCCAACCCCGCCGGTCAACAGAGCAAGAATCGTCCGTTGCAGAACGCCATCCTGCGCACGACCCGTGCCGTCCCCCTCCAGCAACCGCTTGAGCCGGGCCGGATTGACGAAATTCAACGTCCCTCCCCGATCATCCAGCCATCCCGTCCCCCCCTCCCGATGGATCAACAACACCCGCGGCAAACGCAACACCGATCCGAGACGGGCCAACCACGCCCAATACTGATGGATCGAGGCCTCCTGCACCATCAGGACCAGCACCGGCAAGGCACGATTCCACAAACCCGCCGGAACCCCTCCGACATGCGCCCGCTCCATCGGCAGAGGATCGGCCAACTCGCGCTCGACCCCCTGCAAAAAGGCCTTCACCAGTGGCTCTTCCTGGGCCACGATCAACACCTTGACCTGATGCACCAGCAGATCGCGCATCACACCAACCAGGGCGCGTTGCGCCTGCAACGTCAGATCGCTCTCCTCGGAAAGTGCGAAGGTCAGGGTTATCCCCTTGAACGCCTGTAAAAAAAATGGCTTTTCGGAAAACTCGATGCCCATGAATCTTCAAACCGTGAACCAACCAGCACCATGAAAGAAAAGGCCGCCCGAAATGATGGAATCTCGGGCGGCCCTTTTGGAACGGACAACTACGGGATCAAAAAGAGATCAAAGCGGCTCGACGTTGGCAGCCTGCAGACCCTTTTGTCCACGCACAACCTCGAACTTCACCTTCTGTCCCTCTTCCAGGGATTTGAAACCCTCGGACTTGATGGCGGAAAAATGGACGAATACGTCCTCACTGCCATCCTCCGGGGCCAGAAAGCCGAACCCCTTGGAATTGTTGAACCATTTGACCGTTCCACGAACCGTTTGCGACATCGTCTTCAACTCCTGATAACCAATCTAGACACATAAACTTTAGGATAAATTGAGTAAAACGTCAAAATCGTCCTCTCCGCTTTATCCCCTCTGGATCCTACGATACGGGGGTGTCCAGCACGAAACAAGAAAAAATTTTTTATGGGCCATTTTTTTTGGCGGTTCCGACTAAATTAACATATTATTGATGTATAAATGATCAACATCCAAACCGCACTCAGCTTGGAAGGTTTTGAGATTTAAACCGCACCAGCTTTGGGATGCGTCGTTTTTTGCAAGGCTGCGTGCAAGATGTGATGATGGTTGCGGTTTAGGTTAACGTAAGGCACACCTAAAAAATCGGTCAACAAAAATTTTGATTCGTTCTCATGGCGATCACCAATCTGATAATATCTTTTTTTGACTGCGTCTTAAAACCCGAATATTTCCTCCACTGCGCAATAAAAAACTTGAAAGCAGTGTCCGTCCACGGCCCAGCACAACCTCACTTTCCACCAAAAAATAGCGGCTGACGACTGCCATTCCTTCAGACAAAACCGGTTTGTTTTTTAAACAGGGTTCAGCCAACAGTGCCGATACACTCTTAAATCCTTCATCCCGTCTCCGACGCTCATCCAAATTTTTTACATCCGCCTGGGGCAGGTTTTCGACCAACGTCATGAGCAGTTCAAGTGGCGCGGTATTGACATTGATTTCGGTTCGTTCCGGCAGGGCGATCACCAACGGCAACAGACGAGACACGGCTTCCACATTGAATCCCATCACCAGTCGCAACTCGCTTGTGGTGACAAAAAATTGGTTGGCTGGTCGATAGGGAGGTCTTTTGCCGATATAGGTCTCCTCTTCGGCACCACCCGCTCCGCTCAGCAGGCTATCGGCATCCATCCAGTCCAACACTGCGTAAGCCAAACGCGGCTCCAATCCGACCACTTTGAGCAGTCGCTCGAAACGAGCCCAATCCGTTGGACTCGGTTTGCCATCCATCAGCAGATTGTTGAGATTGAACCGCCCGGAAAGATCGATGATCCGTCCACTCGCCGATCCGCCCGTCACCGGCACGGAAGGCGGTGTACTGGCCCAAATTTCGTTCAAATGATCATGATTGCTCTCGGCAGCGTCTCGATTCAAGATGCCGATGGCCCACGCTTCACCACCCAGGGCGAATTGCATGCCGCGATCCCGATCCAGAATGTTGCCGCTCGCACGAATTTCCAGGTGCTGCCTGGATAGAAGTCCTGTAGCGAGTGCCGCAGCCACGGCCACGATCAGCAGGGCGGTCAACAAAGCAGCACCACGTTGCGCCAAGGTCGGGTTCTCCATCATCCCGTTCCCCCCGCGATCTCAAAAACACGTCGAATTCGACCCCATCCTTTCTTGAGCACCACGATTTCGACAGCCTGCGGCAGTGTCGCAACCGGTGATACCGGATTCATCAGGCTGCCGGCTGACTGGAGTGGAGGTGGTTGCGCATTTCCTGATGCACCCGACACTGGTGGCGGTATTGGCCAGTTGCCACGCCAACCGCCTTCTGCATTCATGAAACGGATTTCAATTTCCACCACCTCATCCAACAACACCTCACCTTTCGGCGTCTCCTCTTGAACCCGATCGAGAACCGGCCAGGAACGACGCAGGACTTTACCATCTTCCAGTGCGTATTCAACACGTTCCATGTCGCTACGCGCCAATGCACGCGGGTTGGGACGTCCTGCGCGAGTCAACTCCAAGAATCGTTCCGCACCATCGTTGCCGATGAAGGCCGCACGTACGTTCCGCGTACCATCTACGATCCCACGCGGCAGGCTCTGTTCGACATCGCGGGCAAAGAACAGAAAAAAACTCCGCAAGGTTGCAAGTTCCTCACTGCGTTGCAGCACCTCCTGACGGGTCTGAACCAGAGAACCCAGCCCGCCATAGGCCATGACGGACATGACCGAGAAGACTGCCAGAGCAGCCAGCAGTTCCAGCAGGGTGAAGCCAGATTGGTGCGGCAGTCGCATTGACAAGCTGTATTGGTTCAAAGGAACCTGGTATCCCATGTCCAATCACGAGAATTGCTTAAGAGGGTTTATCATTCAGGCTGGAAAGTTCACACAGTTGCGCCAAACCGCACCTGCTTTGAGATGCGTCGTTTTTTGCAAGGCTGCGTGCAAGATGTGAGCGTCGTTTCCAAAAAGCGGAAACGACGCTCACGAAGGCCGCGCGCGGCGCATTTTTCGCAAAAGGCGCGAAAAATGCTTC
>JAMOBI010000183.1:0-3451 GCA_039908105.1 Magnetococcus sp. YQC-9 | reverse complement strand
AATGTTTGCATGGCGTTCCCCTTTTGGCTTCGTTGTTGAGTCTGTCAACTCCAACATACCGAATCAAAAGGCGGAACGCCTGCTTTTCCGTTTGGTTGCGGCTATGCCGCGCTATGGACCACGCCTGCGGTCAGCAAGGGATTGGTTGAGGATGATAACGTGCTGCAGGGGCTGACTCAATGCATGCCGATGGCCTGGCGGTACAGGTCCACCATATTCTCCTGTTCCTCCAACGCCTCCCGCTCCATTTTGCGCATCTTGAGGATCTCCCTCAGCCTTGACATCCTCGGCGATCCCGGCCTTCTCCTCTTCCAAGCGTTCGATCCGTTCGAAGTACTGAATCAGAACGTCACCGGCGATGCCCTGATAGGTGGTCGGTTTGGAGGCGGATTGAGCATGAGCTTGTGGCATGAGTCACTCCCTGATCTGGTTGAATCGGTTTGGAAATGTCAAAAATGAACGGCTGAATGCGCCGATGCCGATTGCAAGCAAAAGGTGTGCCTTGGGGCATTACGCAGGTGGCATCTGGCAAAGCCAATGCGCCAGATGCCACCGCCACCCATGTCACACCGGCTCCGGAATACCCCATCGTGAACGCTGCTCGCTCCAGATCATCGGAAACGGTTTGCGCAACTCCTCCCATGTCAAAACGTCCGGCTGCCGCCTGTCCAAGATGGCCTCCACGATATCGGGCGCCAGCAACGTCAGGCTCAGGATTTTGGAGATGTACGAGGAGTCGTGCCGCTCATGTTCCGCCAACTCCTTGATCGACCCAAATCGGCCACTTTCCAACTGGCGCAACCAATGGTGCGCCCGGACCACCAGTTTCAACACGGCATCATCATTATACGATACAGGCGCAACCGCCATCCCCTCGGGAGCGATGATCATCGTGCGACCACCGCGTCTCCGCAGGGTGATCGGCACGGTCACCACAATAATCCTGCCATCCCGGCTCATCTCCGCTTTCATCGCCACTGCTCCTTTCCGATCTCTTTCAATTCCCTGGCAAGAGTGCCGAGTCCTTCTGCCCGCAAATGAACCTGCACATCCCGTTTGGCCACATAGACCCTGGCGACGAGCAGTTGCACCAGGCGCTGCTGCTCCATCGGGAACAACTCCTCCCAAACCGGATCGAGCCGTTGCAGGGCGTCGGCCACGTCACGCTCCTGAATCCCGCCATCTTGCCCGTCTTCTGCCCGCTACGCCTTGACGATTATCTCCGGTGTTCGCAACGTGGTACGCACCTGCCCGACCACGACCGCCTCGATCTCTCCGGCGGGCACGGTGCGGGATGGGCAGGCGTCGTAGCCGTTCTTTGCGGAGGTCTGGCAGGTGTAGTATCGATACAGGCGACCGTTCTTTCTGGTGAATGTCGGGCTCATGGCCCGGTTGCAATGGTGGCAAAGGACAATCCCCTTCAGGATGGCCGGAGACTGGACCCGGTTGGCCGATTTCTCCTGCGGGGCGTTGCTGGAGAGGATGCGATGGACCTTTTCCCAGGTCGCGCGGTCGATGATCGCCTCGTGTTCGCCGGGAAAGGACTCCTGCCCCATGACGATCTCTCCCAGATAGATGCGGTTGGACAGGATCCGGTAGATGTACCCTTTGTCCATGGCCCTGCCGTTCTTGCCTTTGGCACCGACGTCGGCCAAGGTCTTGACCAACTGGGTGGCGGACCCGTTCTCCGCAAATTGCTGGAAGATCGACCGAACTGTATCGGCCTCATCCGGAACAATGAGCAGTTTGCGCTCACGGACTTCATACCCAAGCGGCAAATGCCCGCCCATCCAGATCCCTCTGCGCTTCGAGGCCGCAAACTTGTCCCGGATCCGCTCTGCCGCGATCTCGCGTCCAAATTGCGCGAAGCTCAAAAGCATGTTCAGGGTGAGCCGCCCCATGGATGTTGTTGTATTGAAGGATTGCGTCACACTGACAAAAGTAACTTGGCGCCGGTCGAAGGACTCTACCAGTTTGGCAAAATCCATCAAAGAGCGGGTCAGGCAATCCAGTTTGTAAACCACGTTCACCTTTCCGGCCTCGATGTCGTCCATCAATCGTTTCAAGGCGGGCCGCTCCAGGCTGCCACCCGAGAATCCACCATCGTCGTAGCGGTCGGAGACCAGAAACTACCTCTCAGACTTCTGGCTGACGATGTAGGCCTCGCAGGACTCCCGTTGCGCGTCCAGGCTGTTGAACTCCATCTCCAGCCCTTCGTCACTGGACTTTCTGGTATAGATCGCGCATCTTACCTTTGGTGTTGCAGTCTGCTTACTGGTCATTGCTTCTCTTCTTGTTTTTTTATCCCGAAAAACACGAAGCCGTTCCACTTGGTGCCAGTAATAAAGTTTGCCACCGCCGACAGACTCCCGAATTTGCGGCCCTGGTATTCAAACCCGTCGCTCAAGACCGTGCAGCGGTGTTACTCTCCTTTCCATTCGCGAACCAGCTTGGTTCACCCGTCATCGAACCGCCTCTCAGAACCACTGCAAAGACGCCGGCGTTCGATCTGCCCGGCGGACGCCCATGGCGTGCAGGGGGTGTACGGTCTGCAGGCTCTGGCGGTCCGGGCCATGGTCGAGGGCGACGAGGTGCTGGCCCGCCTGCGGGATCGGAATCCAGGCGACGGACTGGCGGTGCCGCTGCAAATCCAGTTGCTGGAGCCGGAGCATCTCCCCTTCACCCTGAATCGCGACTTGCCCAACGGCAACCGCATCCGCGCCGGGATTGAATTCGACCGCATCGGCAGACGTGTTGCCTATCATTTTTATAGAGAGCATCCGGGCGAGCGGATCATGGGCGCCGGACTGTTTGGCGATCCGGTGCCGGTACCAGCCTCGGAGTTGATCCATCTGTTCCGTCCGTTGCGGCCCGGCCAGATCCGGGGCGAGCCGTGGCTGACCCAGGCGCTGGTCAAACTCCACGAGCTTGACCAGTACGACGATGCCGAACTGGTCCGCAAGAAAACGGCGGCCCTGATCGCGGGATTCATCACCAAGCCTTCGCCGGAGTTCGCCCTGGCCGGCGAGGATGACGCCACCCCGGACGAACACGGGGCCGCTCCCGTCACCTGGACCTCTGGCACCATGCAGGTGCTGATGCCGGGCGAGGATGTGAAGTTCTCCGAACCGGCGGATCTGGGCGGGCAGTACGCGGAGTTCATGAAGACCCAACTCCGCGCCGTCGCGGTGGCCATCGGCGTGACCTGCGAGCAGCTCACCGGCGATCTGTCCGGGGTCAACTACTCGTCGATCCGCGCCGGGATGGTCGAATTCCGTCGCCGCATGGAGCAGTGGCAGAGGAGCGTCGTCATCCATCAGTTCTGCCGACCCGTCTGGGAGCGGTGGATGGATCGGGCGGTCTTGTCCGGGGCGTTGGAGGCTCCCGGCTACGCCCGTCGTCGCCGGGAATACCAGGCGGTGAAGTGGATTCCGCAGGGTTGGGCCTGGGT